>DASWRM010000076.1 GCA_036403155.1 Gaiellales bacterium
CGAACACGGCGACCGCGACCGGGTGGACGTCGGGCCGGTGTGCGAGCGCGGCGTCGATCTGCTTTCCGCGCCCCGGCGATGTCCTCGTCGGCGGAGGTGCGCGGCCCCATGGCGAACACCGCGAACGGCATCCCGGCGAGCGCGGCGTGATGCCGCTTCAGAAGCCGCCTGGCATCCGGGTGTGCGCGCCCGGTGTAGAGGGCCGCGCCGAGCACCACGCCGGCGTAGCGGCTGACATCGTCGACGTCGGCCGCCGGCGTCGCCTCGACCGCCCAGCCTCGCTCCCGAAGCCCGGTCGCGACCGCCTCCGCCACCTCGCGGGTCGAGCCATGCTTCGAGGCGTATGCGACGAGTATGGTGGGTAGCTCGTTCATGATGTCCACATCGTCGCGCGTTCCGGCGGCCGCGCGCATCGCGGTGCACGCCGTTCCGCGCTGCGGGAAGGCCGCAGCCCATGGCACACTCTGCGGCGTGACCGTCCTGCGACGACACCGCCAGTGGGCCATGCTGATCGCCGCCGCCGCCGGCGTGCTGATCGCCGCCGGAGCGATCAGCCTGACGATCGTCGAGAGCGTGTCGAAGGGGCCTGCGTACCAGGCTGCCGTCTCGTACCTGCGAACCTCCGGCGACGCCGGCGTGGCGCGGCAGCAGCTGGGCGCGATCCTCGGGTTCGGGCTCGGGGTCACCGGCCCGGTGTCGGAGTCCGGCAGCGGAGGCAACGCCCGGATCGCGTTCGACGTCCACGGCAACTGGCGCACGGGCCGCGTCACGTTCGACCTGGTCAAGCTCGGGCAGTCGTGGGTCGTCACAGACGGCGTGCTGTCGGTCGACGGCGAGCAATTCCGTATGCCATGCACGCAACCGCACTCGCCTACGAGCTGCCGCGAGAGCTGATCGCCCAGACGGCGGCGGAGCCGCGCGACAGCGCGCGGTTGCTGGTCTACGACCGCCGCACGGGGGCCATCCGCCATCGCATCTTCCGCGACCTGCCGGACGAGCTCGAGCCATCCGACCTGGTCGTGGTGAACGACACCCGGGTGCTGCCCGTGCGGCTGCGCGCCCGCCGCGCAACCGGCGGCGCGGCCGAGGTGCTCTTGCTCGAGCCCGCGCGCGAGGGGGGCTGGGAGGCGCTGGTCCGCCCGTACCGGCGGCTGCGGGAGGGGGAGCGGGTGGTCGCCGGGGGCCTGGCGGTGACGATTGCCCAGCGGCTCGGTGACGGGCGGGCGCGGGTCGAGCTCGGGGCCGAGGGATCGCTGGAGCAGGCGCTCGAGGCTGCGGGGGAGATGCCCTTGCCGCCCTACATCACCGAGCCGCTCCGCGATCCGTCCCGCTATCAGACGGTGTACGCCCGGTCTGCGGGGTCCGCGGCGGCGCCGACGGCCGGCCTGCACTTCACCGACGCCCTGTGGGAGCGTCTTCGCGAGCGCAACGAGGTCGTGGAGGTGACGCTCGACGTCGGACTGGACACCTTCCGGCCGCTCACGGCGGACGTCGTCGAGGAGCACCACATCCACTCGGAGCGGTACGCGGTGTCCGAGGCGGCCGCCGCGGCGGTCGAGTCGGCCCGGTCAGCCGGGCGGCGCGTGGTGGCCGTCGGCACGACCACGGTGCGGGTGCTCGAGACGGTGTTCGGCGACCCTCGCGGAGAGCTCGAGGGGAGAACGCGGCTGCTGATCACGCCGGGACACCGCTTTCGCGCCACCGGCGGGCTCGTGACGAACTTCCACCTGCCCCGCTCGACGCTGCTCGCCCTTGTCATGGCGTTCGCCGGGGAGCGGCAGACGCGCGACCTGTACCGTACGGCGGTGGGCGAGCGCTACCGGTTCTACAGCTTCGGCGACGCGAGCCTGATCCTGTGAGCGTGGGGGAGTTCCGCATCGTGGCCCGCGACGGCGATGCGCGGGCGGGCGTGCTCGAGACGGCGCACGGGCCGGTGGAGACGCCCGTGTTCATGCCGGTCGGCACGAAGGCGACGGTGAAAGCGATGCTGCCCTCCGAGCTGCGCGACCTGGGCGCCCGGATCGTGCTCGGCAACACCTATCACCTGCATTTCCGCCCGGGCGAGGGGCTGATCGAGCGGCTCGGCGGCCTGCACCGCTTCATGGCCTGGGATCGTCCCATCCTGACCGACTCGGGCGGCTTCCAGGTGTTCTCGCTCCGCCACACCGCGGACCGGGTGGACGACGAGGGCGTCACGTTCCAGTCCGTCTACGACGGCTCACGGCACCGGTTCACGCCGGAGCTGGCGATGGAGGTGCAGCGGCGGCTCGGATCGGACATCGCAATGGCCTTCGACGAGTGCACGCGGGCCGATGTGACGCCGGAGCAGCTGGCGGCCGCGGTGCGGCGCACGTCGCTCTGGGCGCGACGCAGCCGGGAGGCGCCGCGCGCGGACGGCCAGCTGGTCTTCGGCATCGTGCAGGGGGCGACGGACATGGCGATGCGCGAGCAGAGCGCGGCCGACATCGTCTCGCTGGGTTTCGACGGCCACGCGATCGGCGGGCTGTCGGTCGGGGAGGAGCGGCGCGTGATGCTGGACACCGTGGCCGGGACGTCGGCGCTGCTGCCGGCCGACCGGCCTCGGTACTTCATGGGCATCGGCGATCCGGAGGGCCTGCTCGGCGTGATCGCGCGCGGCGTCGACATGTTCGACTGTGTCCTGCCCACCCGGCTCGGCCGCACCGGGAGCGCGCTGACGAGGGAGGGGCGCATCAACCTGCGCAATGCGCGCTTCGCCGACGATCCGCAGCCGCTGGTCGACGGCTGCAGCTGCCCCGCCTGCGCGGCATTCTCCCGGGCCTACATCCGGCACCTGATCACCCAGGACGAGATCGCGGGGCTGCGGCTGCTCACCCTCCACAACCTGCACTGGCTGATCGACCTGGTCCGCTCCGCCCGTCGGGCGATCGTCGATGGCCGGTTTGCGGCGTTCGCCGAGAGCGTGCGCACGGGTGACGCCGGAGCCGTCCTCTAGACTGCGTCGCGGTGTCCGAGAAGCGGAAGAACCTGCTCATCCTGGGCGTTGTGGTCGTGCTGGTCGCCGGCTGTGCGGCGCTCATGGCCGTCCGGTCGTTCCGGCTCGGGCTCGACCTGCGGGGCGGCCTCGAGGTCGTGCTCGACGCGCGCCCGCTCCCCGGCCAGAAGGTGTCGCAGTCCGACCTGGACGCGTCGCGGTCCATCCTCGCCAAGCGCATCGACCCGAACGGGACGCTGAATCCCGAGATCCGCTCGTCGACGCATCCCGACCAGATCACGATCGAGGTGCCGGGGATCAAGGACCCGGCCGGAGCGGCGTCGCTGCTCGTCTCGAGCGGCCAGCTCCAGAGCTTTGACCTCTACCGCTTCCTGGACGACGCGTCGCAGGGAAGCTCGCAGTACACGGCCGCGCCGGCATCGTCGCTCTACGACCTGCTGGTCAAGCTGAAGCCGCGCGTCCAGGCGGACGTCACCGCTCACAAGGGCGTCGGCTCGTGGGCGCTGTTCGACGCGCGGCACCGGCAGCTCGGCAGGATCGAGCCGCAGAAGCAG
This sequence comes from Gaiellales bacterium, assembly GCA_036403155.1. Lineage (GTDB taxonomy): Bacteria > Actinomycetota > Thermoleophilia > Gaiellales > JAICJC01 > JAICYJ01. The sequence goes on from DASWRM010000076.1 coordinate 3,529, forward strand.
CAGGTGCTCGAGGACTACAACCCGCAGAACCCGGTCGCCCCGCTCGACTCCCAGTGGCTCGGGATCCCGAGGGGCACCGAGGTGGTCTCGTGCGCGGCCTCGGTCGGGTGTCCCGGCTCCCTGGCCACCAGCGGCACGCTCTACTACCTGTTCGACCTCAACCAGAACGAGCAGGGCAACCCGTACGTGATCACCGGCGATCAGGTCTCCGCCGCGTCGGACACCGACCCGACCACCGGGCAGCCGATCGTGACGCTGACCTACAAGAACAAGGGCGGCGACGAGTTCACGAACATCTCCGCCCGCCTGGCGCAGGAGGCGATCGCCGCCCACCTGAACGACGGTGTGAACAACCCGCCCCGCGGGCTGCCCAACGCGATCGTGGTCGACAGCCGGCTGGTGGCGACGCCCGTCGTCGACCCTGACGAGAACCCGAACGGCATCGACGCGCGGCTGAACGGCAGCAGCGTGATCAGCGGCCTGAGCAAGTCCGAGGCGGACCGGATCGCGCTCGAGATCCAGTCCGGGTCGCTGCCGATCAAGTTCACCGCGACGAGCTTCAACAACGTGTCGGCGACGCTCGGCAAGGACTCGCTGCGCAACGGCCTGATCGCGGGAGCCGCCGGCCTGGCGTTCGTGATGATCTTCCTGATCGCGTTCTATGGCTTCCTCGGCGTGATCGCGGACATCGCGCTGATCATCTACGGCGTCCTGCTCGCGGGCGTGGTGCTCGCCTGGCCCGTGACCATGACGCTGCCCGGCATCGCCGGCACGATCCTCACGATCGGCGTCGCAGCCGACGCGAACATCGTGATCTTCGAGCGCATCAAGGAGGAGGTGCGCGCCGGGAAGACGATACGGACGGCGATCGCGACCGGCTACGCGCGCGGGTTCAGGACGATCATCGACGCGAACGTGGTCACGCTGATCGCCGCGGCGGTGCTGATCCTGGTCGCCACCTCCAGCGTCAAGGGCTTCGCGATCATGCTGTTCGTCGGCGTCTGCACGTCGATCTTCACGGCGGTGGTGGCGACGCGCGCCATGCTGGCGCTGCTCGCCGGATTCTCGTTCATGTCCAGCCCGCGGGTGCTCGGCCAGATCGGCACGGGCGACCGCTGGAAGCGCTTCGACTTCATCGGCCGCACCAAGGTCTGGTTCGCCATCTCAGGCGTCTTCCTGGTGATCGGCGCGGTCAGCCTCGTCGGCCAGGGCCTGAACCGCGGCATCGACTTCACCGGCGGCAGCCAGTTCACGTTCAAGACGCCGACGGCGGTCAGCACGGCCAACGTGTCCAGCAGCTTCGCCGCAGCAGGGGTGAAGGACGCCGTCGTCCAGGGCGTCGGCGCCGCCAAGGGCGGCAACTACACGCAGTTCCAGGTGAAGTCGCACGCGCTGCCCGGGGGGGAGCAGAACGCCTTGATCACCAAGCTGGCGGGGCGCTACGGGATCGCGACGAACTCGATCAACTCGAAGAACGTCTCGTCGTCCTTCGGCCAGTCGGTGCTGGATCAGGCCTACCTGGCGATCGCCTTCTCGCTGCTGATCATCTTCATGTACGTGTCGTTCCGGTTCGAGTGGCGCTACTCGGTGCCCGTGATGGTCGCGCTGGCCCATGACATCCTGATCACGCTGGGGATCTACTCGCTGGCGCAGCGCGAGGTCACGGCCGACACGGTGGCCGCGGTGCTGACGGTGCTCGGCTACTCGCTCTACGACACGGTGATCGTGTTCGACCGCGTGCGCGAGAACATCCCGATCCTCCGGCGGCTGTCGGCCAACGCGGTGGTCAACGAGTCTCTGGCCGAGACGATCACGCGCTCGCTGAACACGTCGGTCGTCACGCTGATCCCGGTCGTGCTGCTGTTCATCTTCGGCACGGGGTCGCTCACGGACTTCGCGTTCGCGCTGATCGTCGGCATCGCGTCCGGTGCCTACTCCTCGATCTTCATCGCCTCGCCGCTGCTCGCCATCCTGCTGGGGCGGGACCCGCAGTTCCGCGGCAGGGCCGTCGAAGCGCGTGTCGCCGGCTCGCCGATGCCGGCCACGGTCTCCGCCGAGCCGCAGCCCGTGGCCGCCGGTGACGCACCGGCGGAGCCGGCCGAGCGCGCGCGCCGCCGCCGCTCGAGGCCCCACGGCCGGCCGCGGTAGCGCCGAAGCTCCCCCGGACGGGTGTACCCGTCTGACCCCTGCCGGCCGATACGAACGTGACATGCGTCCGCGGTCCGACAGCTCGCAGCGGCGGTTCGACGATCTCATTGCCGTGATCGAATCGACCCGTGCCCTGTCGTCGTCCGCCGACATTCCCGAGGCCATGTCGCTGTTCGCGCGGGAGCTGACGCTGCTGTTCGAGGCGAGCGCGTGCCTGATCTCCTCGTATGACGCCGAGTCGGACGCCGTCACCGATTGGGCGGCGCACGTGATCCCGCCCGCCACGCTGAACGTCGTGGCCGAGGACTATTCGCTGGCGGAGTATCCGACCACGCAGCGGGTGCTGACCGAGCTCGTGTCCGCGGCGACCACCGTCGGTGACGGCGGCGACGCCGCCGAGCACGCATTCCTCGAGCAGATGGGATTCAAGGCCAGCATGCTCACCCCGCTCGTGATGAACGGCAGGGCGGTCGGGCTGATCGAGCTGCTCGACACGCGCGCCCGCGCGTTCACCGAGGACGACATCGAGTTCTGCCGGCTGATCTGCGACCACGCCGGGATCGTGCTCGGCACGGCGACGCTGGCGGAGCGGCTCGAGGAGCAGCACCTTGCGACCGTCGCCGCCCTCGCCGCTGCGCTGGAGGCCAAGGACGCGTACACGGGCAACCACGCCCAGACGATCGCCGAGTTCGCGGTCGCCGTCGGCGAGGAGCTCGGCCTGACCGGCCGTGAGCTGCGCGCGACGCGGATGGGCGCGCTCCTGCACGACGTCGGCAAGATCGGGATCCCCGAGTCGATCCTCAACAAGCCGGGCCCGCTGACGGACGACGAGTTCACCGTCATGAAGCGCCACACCCTCATCGGCGCCGACATCATCGCCGGCATCCCGGGGATGGAGGAGGTCGTCTCGCTGGTGCGCTCGTCGCATGAGCGGTGGGACGGGCGCGGCTATCCCGACGGCCTGCAGGGCAACGAGGTGCCGCGCGGCGCCTACGTGATCGCCGTCTGCGATGCCTTCCACGCGATGACCGAGGACCGGGTCTACCGCAAGGCGATGTCGTTCGAGGGCGCGTGCGAGGAGCTCCGTCGCTGCTCCGGGTCCCAGTTCATGCCTGCGGCGGTCGACGCGCTGATCACGGTGGTCGAGCGGCGCGGCCGGCGCGTCCGCTACAGCCAGGCCGCCTGAGCCCCGTTCACCGCAGGACGGCGGTCGGCTCAGCCAGCACGTCCTCGCAGGCGCACAGCTCGCCGCCGCGCGCCACGACCCAGTCGAGGATCCGTTCGTAGCAGCGATCCCACCCGCGCGCGTACGGCCCGGCGAAGCGGTCGTTGTGCCAGAGGATGGCGACCGTCCCGCCGATCTCGGCGACCCGCTCGAGCACCGCAACCGCCCGCAGGTACCCCTGGTCGGCGTCGAGACCGAGATAGCGGCTGTCCGAGAGCGTGGCGTCCATCACCGCGAGCGGCAGCTCGACCAGATCGAACGCCCGGTCGTTTGGGAGGTCGTAGGGCCGGTAGGGGAACGAGAACCCGCCGCGCAGCCCCGGCCGGTCGGCGTATCCGTGGCTCGAGTCGAGCGCAAAGCCCAGCCGCTCGAGCTCGGCAAACGTCCGGTGCGGGTCGTGGCGCAGGAAGTGGAAGCGCACGCTGCGCACCGGCGCGCCGGCCAGCGCCTGCAGCGCATCCCGCTCGGCGGACAGGCGGTCGGCGTGGTCGCTGGTCGTGTAGCTGGGGTGCAGCCCGATCTCGTCGCCCTGCGCGGCCAGCAGGTCGACCAGGCGGGCGCGGACGGCCCCGTATGCCGCGGCGTCCCCATCCAGGGGATGGTGGTGCCCTGCGAGCAGGAAGTGGGTCGACCGGCCGCCGCGAGCGGCCTCGAGCTCGTGGATGCGGGCGAACGCCCAGTTCGGGTCGCGCCCGGTCAGCCGTGCGAGCGGGAGCAGGGCAAGGCCACGCGCCTCGCCGGCCAGGTCGGACCTGCGGCGCGCGCGTGCGGCGGCCTTCATCCGCGCCCCGGCCGCCACCACCGACCGCGTGCTCGTCCAGCGCCGCGGCGTGTCGATGTCGTGCGTGAGCACCACCCGGAAGCGTCCACCGGGGCGCAGGCCGGTGGCGTCCGCAAAACGGCGCAGCAGCCCGTCGACCGCGGGCTGCTCGGGATCGGCGAGGGCGTGTGCGGCCGTGAACCGGCCGTGGCGGTCGCGCGGAGCGCCCGGACGCTCCTCCCAGCGCGAGAGATGCCAGAAGGCGCTTGCGACCACGTCCTCGATTCCGTCGCCGAAGTCGAGCAGGCCGTCGGCGAGCGGACGCGGGGGAGCGGTGTCTCCACGCTCGAAGTACTCCCACGCGGCCTCGGAGCCGGGAAGCGCCGCCGACGGGTAGGCGATCGGGGTGGCCGGCGCGCCGCACGCGGACCGCAGCGTCGCGATCGCCCAGGCCGCCTTCGGGCTCACCGCCCGCTCCGGAGCGCGCCGTAGATCTGGTGGATGCCCGGCATCGGATCGCGGAGCGACAGCACCGGCTCGGAGAACGGCGGCCGCAGCGGAGCGAGCGTTCTCCGGAGCCCCAGCCGCTCACGGCGGCTCTCCCGAAGGTGGCGGATGACGGCAACCCAACGGCGCCGCCCGGCCCGCTCGCTGGTGACCGGCTGGACGGGCATGCCGAGCGCGTCGCGATAGGCGATGGCGGTCAGGTCGACGCCGCAGTCTGCCGCAAGCGAGTGCCACTGCCAGAGCCGCGCGTTCACCTCCATCAGACGCAGCGTGCCGTCGCGCGGGTCGCGCTTGTACTCGACCTGAGAGATGCCGTGGAAGCCCAGCTCGCGCAGCAGGCGCAGCGCGCCGTCCACCGCGTCGGCGTCCCAGCTCGCCTCACCCACCCGGCAGGTGCCGACGCCGGCCGGCGCCTGCAGCAGCTTGCGCCCGCAGAAGACGCCGAGTGCCCGCCCGGCCGCATCGACGAAGCTCCCGACCGTCCACAGGCAGTCGTCGCCGCCCGGAATCTTCTCCTGAAACATGGGAGCGAACGGTTCTCCCAGACGGTAGGCCTCCACGAGCCGCTCCGCATCCTCAGCCTCGATCAGGGGCCGGCCGTACCGCGCTTTGAACCCGCTGCCCAGCGACGGCTTCATCACCGCCGGATACCGGATCCGACCGGCAGCCTCGCGTGCCTCCTCCTCGCTTGCCGGATGGAACGTCGGCGGCAACGGCACGCCGGCGCGCTCGGCCGCCTCGTACTGGTGGCGCTTGGCCTGGATCCGGTCGATCAGCGCATGCGGGCCGAACGGAAGCAGCAGGGTGTGCGGGGCATCGTTCACCGCGACCAGGTAGTCGTCATGGGTCGGGAACGCCACCGCCGGGCGGCCGATCGCCTCGCAGACGGCGGCGAGATGCTCCGCGAACGCCTCCCGCTCTCCCGGCGGTGGCCCCACGACCGGAACGGCCTGCCGCGATCGCAGGCCAAGCGCGCTTCGGCGGTGATCGACGGCCGCGACCGGTACCCCGATGCGGGCGAGGCTGCGGATGGCGGAGAGGCCGTTCACGTACGAGCATTCGAGGACGAGCGCGGGTGCGCGGCCTCCGTCGCCGAGCCGCGCCAGCCGTTCCCGGAGTGACCGGTCGAGCGCCATTCAGCGCCGCGCCCGGACGCTCACTCCGGCCCTTGCCAGTGCATCGCCCGGCCGAGGCGCTCCTCGAGCGCGCGGTTCGGCCCCGCGTAGAACGCGCGCAGCTCGGCTCTCGTGCCGGCGTCCATGTCCGAGTAGCTGACCTGGTTTCGCGCCGGAAACCGGTCGCTTCTCGCATGGTGCTCGATGCCCAGGAAGTCGGTCACCTGCCGGTACACCGGGGCCGGGTCGGCGAACATGTCCTCGCTGCGCAGCACGAGCAGCCGCTCCGCGGGGACGTGCTGCCACCACCATTCGAGCTGCCGGAGGTAGAGCCCGCGCGTCCGATAGCTCTGGACGGCGTAGGCGTCGCCCCTGTACGCGGGATCGGCGAGCAGGCGCTCCTCCTCACCTGCAAGCCGCTCGTCCTCGGCCGCCAGTGCCTCCTCGAAGCCGAGCAGCTCCCGGCCGTTGCGCCGCGCCAGCTGGTAGTGCGAATACGCGCGCTCGACCGGGTCGCGGAGGATCGCCACCAGCCGCACGTGGGGAAGCATGGCGGCCACGCGGGCGGGAACGGCCGGTTGCGACAGGTAGTGCGTCGTACCCTCGCCGGTGATCACCGCCGCGCCGATCCGCCGCGCGCGCGCCCGCATGTGCGCCCTCAACGGGAACAGCCGGCGGTAGAACGCCTGGCCGCGCAGGTGGTTCACGTCGAAGAAGTGCGGCTCCTTGTGGCTGGCGGGCATCACCTGCGGGTGCTCGCAGAGCATCGTGTAGAGCGAGGTCGACCCGCAGCGCTGGCCGCCCAGGATGAGGAAGTCCGGCAGCGCGCGGTGGTTTCTGGTCGCGGAGCGAAACCGCATCCGTGCACGTTCGCCCACGCCGCGGCGCCGCTCGACTGCCGGCTGCAGATCGCTCAGTGGGCGCTGTTCGACGGCCATCGCAGCGGTATTCTGCCCGACCGCCCGGCGCGTCCCGGCAGCAGCCGTCGGTACCATTTCCGGCGACGTGGACACCCCGACCGACGCCGACGTGCTCACACGCCGCCGTGGCGCTGCCGCTCGGGCCGGCGCGGCACGGTGACCGCAGCCCGACTGCTGTTCCTCGGGGGGCTCCACCGAAGCGGCACCACGATGCTCGCGCGCCTGCTCGCCGAGCATCCCGACGTCAGCGGGTTCGCGGACACCGGCGCACCGGCGGACGAGGGGCAGCATCTGCAGGACGTCTATCCCGTCATCGCGCATGGTCACCAGGCCGGGCGGTTCGCCGGCGTCCCGGAGGCGCACCTGACCGAGGGCTCGCCGCTCGTGACCGACGACAACCGCCGGCGGCTGTGGGAGTCGTGGCGGTCGCACTGGGACGAGTCGCGCGCGGTGCTAGTCGAGAAATCGCCGCCGAACCTGCTTATGACCCGCTTCCTCCAGGCGATGTTCCCCGAGGCCGGTTTCGTCCTCGTGGTGCGCCACCCCATCGCCGTGTCCGCGGCGACGCAGAAGTGGAGCAGCACGCGGCCCCACCAGCTGCTTCGTCACTGGGAGGTCGCACACCGCACGCTGCGCGGCGACCTGCCGTGGCTGCGGCGGGCGATGCTGGTCCGGTATGAGCGGCTGGTGGCGGATCCGGACGCCGAGCTCGGCCGCGTGTTCAGGTTCGCGGGCGTCGGCGACCATGCCCCCGGCCGGCGCGTGGAGGGCGGGGTCAACCGCGACAACTTCGCGGACGACCGCACCCCGCGGGCGGGCAGCAACCAGCGCTACTTCGAGCGCTGGGCGGAGCGCCGGCGATCGCCGCTGAAGCGTCTGTACCTCGACGTCGCCGAGCGCCGCGTCGCGCCGGAGGCTGCTCGCTTCGGCTACGCGATGCGGCCGCCCGGCGAACGGCCGCCGGGCGACCCGCTCGTCGCGGAGCTGCTCGAGGAGCGCGCCGCATGATGTCCGAGGGCCGCCGCATGCGGTCGCTCGCCGGCCAGTCGATGGTCTACGGCCTGGGCGGCATGATCGGCCGGTTCGCGGGGTTCTTCCTGGTGCCGGTCTACCTCCATGCCGCCGGCGCAAAGGCGTACGGCACCGTCGACCTGATGCTGTCGGCGGTGCTGCTCGCCTCGATCATGCTGCGGATGGGGATCGTGACGACGATGTCGCGCTTCACGCTCGGCGAGGCCGCCCCGGACTGGCGTCCCGTGATCCATACGATCTTCACCTTTGTGATGGCGGTGGCCACGATCGGCGTGGTGATCGGCTTCCTGCTGCGCCACGAGATCGGGCACCTGCTCCAGGTGCACACGTCGATCGTGCTGGCCGGACTGTTCGGCCTGTGGATCAGCATGAACTACGACGTGATGGCGCGCGTCTACCGGATCGAGCGACGGGCCGCCGCGTGGGTGCGGTTCACCCTCCTGAACGTGCTCCTGACGACGGTGCTCACGCTCCTGCTGGTGCTCGTCTTCGATCAGGGCGCCCTCGGTCTGCTGGTCGGCAATTTCACGGGAACCGCGCTGGTCTACCTCGCGGTCGCGATCGCCCGGCGCCGGACGATCGGGGTGCGGCACTTCGACCGGCCGGTGCTGCGCGACCTGCTGACGTACTCGTTGCCGCTGATGCCGGCCAACATCGCGCTCTGGGCGCTGAACCTGGCCGATCGAATCCAGGTCCAGCGCCTGGCCGGGCACGAGGAGCTGGGCGTCTACTCCGTCGCCGCGCGCGTCGCCGTCCCGGTGCTCGTGCTGATGGGCGCCTTCCAGACGGCCTGGGCGCCGTTCGCGCACGACGTCCGCGGCCAGGAGGGCGACGAGCAGGCGAAGCGCACCTATGCGTCCGTGCTCTCGTACTGGTCGATCGTGATGGGATGGGGACTCGTCGCTGTCACGCTCACCGCGCCGCCGTACATCGGCTACGCGATGCCGGACAACGCGCGCAGCGCCATCCCCGTGGTCGGCATGCTCGCGGGCGGCACGGTGCTCTACGGCGGCTACCTGATCGTGAACATCGGTGTGACGATCAGCAAGCGCACGCTGATGACGCCGCTCATCTGCATCGTCGCGGCGGCGGTCAACCTCGGGCTCAACTTCTGGGCGATCCCGCGGTGGGGCATCGTCGGCGCCGGCGCCACCACGGTGATCGGCTATGCGCTGCTGCTCTGGCTGGGCTGGCTGAATGCCGAGCGCAGCTACCCGGTGCCGTACCAGTGGTCGCGAGTGGCGCGGGTCGCGGCGATGGTGGTGGCGTTCATGGCGCTGTCCCAGTGGGTGATCCCCGACGTCGGCGTGCTGGCGGTGACCGTCCGCCTGCTGCTGGTCGCCGCGTTCCCGCTGGCGCTGATCCCGATCGGCGCGCTCACCCGCGGCGACCTGAGAAAGGGCCGGGGGATGGTGCTGTCCCGCTTCCGCCGGAGCGCCGTGGAGCCGGCCACGTGAGCGCTGCGCAGCCCCCGCTGCGCATCCTCGCTGTCGGGGATGCCCGGTCGATCCACACCCTGCGCTGGGCGCGGCGGCTGGTCGACCGGGGGCATGACGTCCACATCGTCTCCAACAGGGTCGGCGCAGACCCGCGCGAGACCGCCGGGATCGGCATCCACGACCTGCTGCGGCTCGATCCGCTCATGCGCGTGCCGCGGCTCCGGCGCGCCCGGTTCGGCCCCGCGATCCGCGGGCTCGCCCGCCGACTCGACGTCGACATCGTCCACGGCCACGGCATCACGCCCTTCGCGTACTGGGCCGCGCTCGCCGATGTCCACCCGTTCGTGGTCAGCCCCTGGGGGCGCGACGTGCTGGTGGACGCCCTCAAGGAGCCGGGGCGCAGCCGGGCGCTGCGGACGTGGCGGTCGGCCGACTTCCTCATGGTCAACTCCGGCGCGATCGCCGATGCCGCGGTCGCCGCGGGCGCAAACCCGACGCGGATCGCGCACATCATCTGGCACACGCAGCTGTCGGGATTCGGCCCCGAGCACGCGGATCCGTCCGGGCTGCGGGCGGAGCTGGGATGGCCCGAGGACGCGCTGATCGTGCTGTCGCTGCGCAACTTCCAGTCCCGAACGAACATCGACGTCCTGGTGCGCGCGTTCGCGCGGGTGGCGCCGTCGCATCCGACGGCGCGGCTGCTGCTGGCGGCGCGTGGCGGCGAGGCTCGCCCGCAGGTCGAGGCGGCGGTCGCGGCCTCCGGCATGGCTGACCGGATCCGCATCCACCGGGTCGACCCGGCCGGGCTGCCGCGGCTGGCAGCCTCCGGCGACATCGTCGTATCGATCGCGGACACCGACTCGTCCCCCTCATCGCTGCTCGAGGCCATGGCCAGCGGGAACCCGATGATCGGCGGCTGGTGCCCGTCGATCGACGAGTGGATCGCGCCGGGGGAGGGCGCCGAGATGGTGCAGCCGCGGGACGAGCAGGCGCTGGCCGCCGCACTGGCCCGCCTGCTGTCGGACGCGCCGCTGCGCGAGCGCTACGCGCAGCGCAACATCGAGACGGTGCGAGCGCGCGTCGCCGAGTCCGCACCGGCGATGGAGCAGCTCTACCGGCGGCTGATCGCCGAGCATGCGGCGGGCTCGTCCAACCGGTCCTCGTAGACTGCGGACATGAGCTCCGCCAAGCGGCTGATGATCATCGGACTGGACTGCGCCGCCCCGGAGATCCTGTTCGACGACATGAAGGGCGAGCTGCCCGTCCTCAACCGGCTGATGGAGCAGGGCGTGTACGGGCCGCTCGAGTCCTGCGACCCGCCCATCACCGTGCCCGCATGGTCGTGCATGATGAGCTCGAAGGACCCCGGCACCCTCGGGTTCTACGGCTTCCGCAACCGCAAGGACCACTCCTACGACGGCATGACCTTCGCGACCGCGGAGAAGGTGAAGGAGGACAGGGTCTGGGACATCCTCTCGCGCGCCGGCAAGCACGTGGTCGTGCTGGGAGTGCCGCAGACGTTTCCCCCCAGCCGCGTGAACGGCGAGATGATCGGCTGCTTCCTGTCGCCCTCGACCGAATCGCGCTACACGTTCCCCGAGGAGCTCCGCGACGAGATCAGGGACGTGGTCGGCGAGTACATGGTCGACGTGCCGAACTTCCGCACCGACCAGAAGGACCGCATCCTGCGCGACATCAACGAGATGACGCGCCGCCGGTTCCAGCTGGCGCGCCATCTGCGCGACTCCCGCCCGTGGGACTTCTTCATGATGGTCGAGATGGGCCCCGACCGCCTGCACCACGGGTTCTGGCGCTACTACGACCCCAAGCACCCGGACTACGTCCCCGGGACCCCCTACGAGACGGCCTTCCGCGACTACTACCGCTACCTCGACGGCGAGATCGGGTCGCTGATCGAGGGGCTGGACGACGACACGGCGCTGATGGTCGTGTCCGACCACGGTGCGCAGTCCATGTACGGCGGCATCCAGGTGAACGAGTGGCTCGTCCGCGAGGGCTACCTGACGCTCCACGACCCGGATGCAACGGGACCGGTCAAGCCGGACATGATCGACTGGTCGCGGACGCGCGTGTGGGGCGACGGCGGCTACTACTCCCGCATCTTCCTGAACGTGCGCGGCCGCGAGCCGGAGGGGATCGTCGACCCCGCCGGCGTCGAGCCGCTGCGCGACGAGCTGATCGGAAAGCTCGAGGCGCTCGGCGACGAGCATGGAACTCCGATCGGGACGCGCGTCTTCCGCCCCGAGCAGCTCTACCACCACGTGAACGGCGTTCCGCCCGACCTCATCTGCTACTTCGGCAACCTCACCTGGCGCGCGATCGGATCGGTCGGGGACGGCCGCGTGCACGTGCGGGAGAACGACACCGGGCCGGACGACGCGAACCACGCCAAGTTCGGCATCTACATCTTCGACGGCCCCGGCATGCCGCAGACGCCGCCGAGCGGCGCGCAGCTGTTCGACATCGCGCCGACGGCGCTGGCGCTGCTCGGCCATCCTGTCCCCGCCGACATGCAGGGACGCAGCCTGATCTGATGGATCTCCGTGCCCTTCAGGAGCCGCTGAAGGAGGGATACCGCAGCGATCCGGCAAGCGGGCGGATCACGCTGACGGCGACCGGCGCCTCCGCCGGCAGTCCCGTCGCGTGCTCGGTCGACCTCGGCCGCGCCGTCCAGGAGGCCCAGGCGCACGCGGGCGTCGGAGGGGAGGGGACCGGAGCATGCTCCGGGGATCTGCTGCTCGGAGCGCTGGCGGCGTGCGCGCAGATCACGTGCCAGATGGTGGCCGCCGCGATGGGGCTCGAGGTGGACGACATCGCCGTCACCGCCGAGGGCGACCTCGACCTGCTCGGCACGCTTGGCGTCGACCGCGAGGCGCCGGTCGGTTTCTCCGCGATCCGGCTGTCGTTCGCGGTCGATGCGCCCGGCGCAACAGCCGAGCAGCTCGCCGCGCTCCAGCGCAAGACCGAGCGATACTGCGTCGTCATGCAGACGCTGACCGCGCCACCGCCGGTCACCACGTCCTGGGCGCAGGGCTGAACGGCCCCGAGCGCGGCTCCACCGAGCGTCCCGGGCGTGAGCGCAGGACGGCGAGGCCGGCACGTGCGCGGCCGGGCGGGACGCCGGGCCGCGGCTGACCGCCCGGGGTTCGACCCCGGTACGATTTCCGGTATGGCCACACGACTGAGCCGGCGTACGCAGGTCGCGCGTGTGCGGGAGATCGCCCAGATCGCCGCGCGGCACGGCTTCGGCTATGCGTTCGAGCGGCGCCCGCGCGGCGAGGACGACACGGTCGACCTCTCGATGGAAGCCCGCGGACGGCACCTCCGCGAGATGTTCGACGAGCTGGGGCCGACGTTCGTCAAGTTCGGCCAGCTGCTCTCGATCCGCCCCGACGTGATCCCTCCCGAGGTCATCAGCGAGCTGCGCCTCCTCCAGGACTCGGTCTCGCCGTTCCCGTACGAGGACGTCGAACGGGTGATCCGCACGGAGCTGAAGGGGGAGGTCGGCGACCTGTTCGCCCGCTTCGACCACGAGCCGATCGCGGCCGCGTCGATCGGCCAGGTGCACTTCGCGGAGCTTCACACCGGCCGCCAGGTGGCGGTCAAGGTGCAGCGCCCGAATGCGCGGCGGCAGATCGAGGCCGACATCGTGCTGCTCCGGCGCGTCGCGCGGACCGTCAAGAGCCGGGTCAAGCAGCTGGAGTTCGTCGACACCGTCGAGCTGGTCGACGAGTTCGCCCGGTCGATCACCCGCGAGCTCGACTACCGGATCGAGGCCCGGAACGCGGATGTCTTCCGCCGGACGTTCGAGGGCTCGCCGCGCGTGGTGATCCCCAAGGTGTACTGGACGTACTCGAGCGAGCGCGTCCTGACGCTGGAGCGGATCGAAGGCACCAAGCTCGGCGACCTCGACCTATCGGCGCTCGAGCAGTCGGAGCGCCGCCGGATCGCGCACCTGATGGCCGAGATCTGGCTGGAGATGGTGTTCCGCCACGGGACCTTCCACGCCGACCCCCATCCCGCGAACATCTTCCTGCTCGCCGACGGGAGGATGGGCCTGGTCGACTTCGGCATCACCGGCGCGCTCTCGCAGGTCGACATGCGGCGGCTGACACGGCTGTTCTTCGACGCGGTGAACGAGAACGTGGACGCGCTCCCCCGCCGCCTCCGCGACCTGGGAGTGCGTTTCAACAGCCAGCAGGAGGAGGAGTTCCGGCTCGAGCTGCGCGAGGTGTACTACCGCTACCACGGTGCTGCGCTCGGCGACATCGACCCCATCGAGATGATTCGCGAGGCCTTCACGCTGATCGCGCGCATGCACCTGCGGCTGCCGACGCGGTTCGCGCTGCTCGACAAGACGCTCGCCACGCTCGGCTCGGTGGGAGCGGAGATCTATCCGCAGTTCAACGTCTTCGACGTCGCCGAGCCCTACGCGGAGGAGCTGATGGCCGAGCAGCTGACGCCCTCGGCGCTGCTCGACCGGGGCAGGGACGAGCTCGTCAAGTACGGCGGCCTGCTCCTGGAGCTGCCCTATCAGGTGCATGACACGCTGGAGCAGGTGCGCGACGGCGAGATCGAGGTGCAGTTCCGGCACAAGGGCCTCGACGAGCTGATCGCCAAGGCGGACGTGGTCTTCAACCGGCTGGTGATCGCGATCGTGATGGCGGGGACGATCATCGGCTCGGCCCTGATCGGCGCGAACGCGTCCGGCGGGCCGCACCTGCTCGGCGTGCATGTGCTGACCTGGTTCGGCTTCCTGGTCGCCTCCGGGCTCGGTCTGCTGCTGGTCTGGTCGATCGTCCGCAGCGGCCGGCTGTAGCGCTAGATCCTCCGCACCCGCACGCCCGCGTCGCGCACCTCCCAGAGCGTGTCGCAGGTGATGCCGCGGATGAACTCGCGGTCGTGCGAGACCGTGATGATGGTGCCGCGGAAGTCGTCGAGCGCTCGCTCGACGACATCGATCGAGGCGAAGTCGAGGTGGTTGGTCGGCTCGTCCAGCAGGAGCAGCTCGGCGCCGCCCATCACGAGCATCGCGATCAGCAGCCGCGAGCGCTCGCCGGCGCTGAGCGTGCCGAGCGGGCGGAACAGCTGCTCCTGCGAGAAGAGGAACCAGCCGAGCACCGCGCGCGCGTCGTGCTCGTGGCCGACCACCGAGCTGCGGTAGTGGTCGAGCACGGTGCGCTCGAGCGGCAGCCGGTCGTGGGTCTGGGGCAGCACGCCGACGGTCGCGTCGACAGAGACGGTGCCCGATCGCGCCGCCAGCTCGCCCGAGAGCAGCCGAAAGAGGGTCGACTTGCCGGCGCCGTTGCGCCCGGTGACCGCGATCCGCTGGCGTCCGCTGACCGTGAGCGAGACGCCGCGCAGGACGGGAGCACCGTCGTACGCCGCGTCGACGCGATCGAGCGCCACGAGACGCCGGCCGGGCCGAGAGACGCCCGACAGCTCGAGCGACAGCGTCGCGGCCTGCTCCGGGCGCTCGAGCCAGTCCATCGAGGCGATCTGGCGCTCGAGGCGCCCCTCCCGTGCCTTGGCCTTCCTGGCCACCTTCTTCGCATAGCGCTTCTGCTTGTCCGCGCCCGCCCCGCTGGCCGAGCGCTCGCTGCGCTGTGCCTGGTCGCGCGTGGCGGCGATGTCCGCCTCGATCCGCTTGCGGTACCGCTCCTGTGCCCGGTGCTCTTCGAGCCGGCGCTGGAAGCGGCGCTGCCGCTCCTCCCGGTAGGCGGTGTAGCCGCCCTCGTAGACGTCGATGCTGCGAGTCACCGGGTCGAGCTCGTAGATCGAGTGCACGGTGCGGTCGAGGAACCGGCGGTCGTGCGTGACGACGAGCAGCCCGCCCGCGAACGACCCGAGCCAGCCCTCGAGCCAGCGGATGCCGTCGATGTCGAGATGGTTGGTCGGCTCGTCGAGCAGCAGCACGGTCGGCCGCGAGAGCAGCACGCCGGCGAGCATCACGCGCGCGGCCTGACCTCCGGAAAGGTCGCCGAAGCGCGCGGCGTCGTCGAGATCGGCGATGCCGATGTGCCTGCGCACCTCTTCCACCGTGTCACGAAACAGCCAGCCGTCGAGCGCGGCGAACCGCTCCTGCAGGCGGCCGTACTCGGCGATCGCAGCGGCGTCGCCGGTCGTCATCGCGCGCTCGAGCTCCCGCAGCCGCCCGTCCAGCCGGTAGAGCTCGCCCGCGCTTCGGGCGAGATGCTCGCCAAGCGCGAGATGCGGGTCGGGCGGCTGCTGTGCCAGGTAGCCGACATGGTCGCGCGCGTCGACCTGCACGATGCCCGCGTCCGGCCGGTCGATCCCGGCGAGGATGCGCAGGAGCGTCGACTTGCCCGAGCCGTTCGGCCCGACCAGGCCTACGCGGTCGCCGTCACCGAGGACGAAGGAAACGGCATCGAACAGAGGTTCGGCGTCGTGCGCCGCACGGAGCGAGTCTGCTTTCAGCACGGACCGTCATCCCTCGTCTGTGCAGAGCATAGCGCCTGATCAGGGCGCGGCAGGCGCGGCGCGGCGGCTTTCTGGCCTCGCCCACCGCACCTCTCGCCCAGGCCACGTCCGACCCCGTTCCTAGCATGGGAGCATGGATGACCACGCTCCACGCTGGCTGATCACGCCGTGTCCGGAGCGCGATGCCGTCGAACTGGCGGACGCCCTGGGCGTGCGCCGCACGACCGCGGAGGTGCTGCTCCGCCGCGGCTATTCCACGGCGGAGGCGGCGCGCGCGTTCCTCGATGCCGAAGGCCCGCGGCACGATCCGCTCGGCTTCGAGCAGATGGCGGCGGCGTGCGACCGGATCGCCGATGCCATCCGTGCGGGCGAGAAGATCTGCGTCCACGGCGACTACGACGCCGACGGCATCTGCGCGACCGCGCTGGCCGTGCTGGTGCTGCGGTCGCTGGGCGCCGAGGTCGGCTGGCACCTGCCGAGCCGCTTCGAGGAGGGGTACGGCGTCGGCGCCCAGGCGCTCGAGCGCCTGGCCGGCGAGGGGGTGGGGCTCGTGCTGACCGTCGACTGCGGGATCACGGCCGCTGCGGAGGTGCGACGAGCGCGCGAGCTGGGGATGGACGTGATCGTCACCGATCACCACCGGCCGGGTGACGAGCTGCCCGACTGCGTGCGCGTCTGCACGCGCCCATCCGGCTATGCGTTTCCCGAGCTGTGCGGCACCGGCGTCGTGCTGAAGCTTGCCGAGGCGCTGCTCGACAGGCTCGGCCGCGACCGTGCCGAGCTCGAGCCGCACCTCGACCTCGTGGCGCTCGCGACGGTTGCGGACGTCGTCCCGCTGGTGGACGAGAACCGGGCGCTGGTGCGTGCCGGTCTGCGCCGCATGGCGCGGACCGCCAAGCCCGGGCTGCGCGCCCTCATGGCCGCGGCGCGCATCGACCGTACGCGTGTCGCATCGTCTGACCTGGGGTTCCGGCTGGGACCGCGCATCAACGCGGCCGGCCGGCTGGGCCATCCCGGGGTGGCGCTGGAGCTGCTGCTGACCGCGGATCCGGAACGCGCTCGTGAGCTCGCCGGCAAGCTGGAGTCGCTCAACCGCCGCCGGCAGGCCGTCGAAGAGGAGATCCTCGAGTCGGCCGCCGCCCAGATCGAGGCCCGGGACGACGCCTGGCGGGACCGGCGGGCGTACGTGGCCGCCTCGCCCGACTGGCATGAGGGCGTGATCGGCATCGTCGCCTCGCGTCTGGTCGAGCGGTACGCCCGCCCGGTGGTGCTGATCGCCATCGGCGATGAGGGGGCGAAGGGCTCCGGGCGCAGCGTCCCCGCGTATGACCTGCACGCCGGGCTGTCGGCCTGCGCGCCGCACCTGGAGAAGTTCGGTGGCCATCGCGCCGCGGCCGGGCTGTCCATCGACCCGCACCGGATCGAGGCGTTCGCAGCCGCCCTGGCCGACCATGCGGGCGGCGTCCTGGCCGACGACGACCTGCGCCGGGCGCTGCACGTCGACGCGATCGTGGCGCCGTCGGAGCTCTCGCTGGAGCTGGCCGACGAGCTGGCCCGGCTCGAGCCCTGCGGGCTCGGGAATCCGGGTGTGACGCTGCTGGCGCCGGCCGCGTCGCTGGCCGCGGTCGAGACGATGAGCGATGGGAAGCACCTGCGCATGGCGGTCGAGCTGGGCGGCTTTCGGTGCCGCGCCGTCGGCTTCGGTCTGGGGCGGCGTGCCGCCCAGCTGCGAGCGCCGGGACGCCACGACGTCGCCTTCCGCCTGCAGCGCAACGAGTGGAACGGAACCGTCACGCCGCAGATGGTGATCCGCGACGTCTGCGCGCTGCCCGCGCAGCCTCCCGCGGCGGATCCGGCACGAGGGCACACTGCGGCGCAGGGGGCGCTGCTCGACGAGCGCGGCCGCGGCACCCAGATCGCGACGATCGCCCGCCTGCTCGCCGCGGGCGAGGACGTGCTGGTCGTCGTCGCGGAGCGGGTTCGGCGGATGGCGATGCTCTCGAGCGTCCTGCACCCCGTGCGGTTAGGTGACGCGGGGGTCGGCCTCGCGGAGTGGGCGGAGCTGCCGCGCGCCGCCGAAGGGTTCGCCGAGGTCGTCGTCCTCGATCCCCCGCCGGACGCCGAACGGCTGGCCCTGCTCTCCGAGCTCGAGTCGACGGCTCGCGTCCACGTGGTGTGGGGGCCGGCTGAGGTCGACTTCGCGCGGGCGGTGGCCGAGGCGCAGGAGCCGCTGCGGCCCGCGCTTGCCGCCGTCTGGCGGGCTGCGCGGGACGGAGTGACGCCGCTGCTCGCGCCTGACACCGTCGAGCGGTGCGCGCAGGTGCTGTCGGAGCTCGGCCTCGACCCGTCAACGCCCCCGGTGGGAAAGGTCGACCTCGAGGCGTCCCCGACCTACCGGCAGGCGCAGGAGCGATGCCGGTGCTCGCTCGAGTTCCTGGCCCGGCTGTCCGCGGGCGACGTGCCCCTGGTCGGCGACCGCGTCCCTGTTGCGGCGGCGGTCTAGCCGCCGCCGACACAGGCGCCGAGTACCGCGATCACTACACTGTGAACATGGCAACCGTGCAGCGCAGCGCGGAGGCCGGGCGCCACGACCACCTGCTCCAGGAGCTGCTCGGCCAGGTCTCCGCGTACAACCCGAAGCTCGACACCGACCTGATACGCAGGGCGTTCGACTACGCCTGCGACCATCACGAGGGGCAGCTGCGCCAGAGCGGTGAGGCCTTCATCCACCATCCCTGGAGCGTCGCCCAGATCTGCGCGGGGATGAAGCTCGACTCGGCGACCATTGCGGCAGCGTTGATGCACGACGTCGTCGAGGACACGTCGGCCGAGCTCGAGCACGTGCGCGAGGCGTTCGGCGACGAGGTGGCGCTGCTGGTCGAGGGTGTCACGAAGCTGTCCAAGATCAACTTCGCGAGCCGGGAGCAGGCGCAGGCCGAGAACTACCGGAAGATGATCATGGCGATGGCGCAGGACGTGCGCGTCGTGCTGATCAAGCTCGCCGACCGTCTCCACAACATGCGCACCATCGACGCGCTGGCCAAGCAGAAGCAGACCGCCAAGGCGCGCGAGACGCTCGAGATCTACGCGCCGCTCGCGCACCGCCTGGGCATCCACTCGATCAAGTGGGAGCTCGAGGACCGCGCGTTCCAGACGCTGCATCCGCGCCGCTACGCCGAGATCGAGTCGATGGTCAACCAGCGCCGGGGCGACCGTGAGCGCTACGTCGAGGAGGCGTCGACGATCCTGTCCCGCGAGCTCGAGGAGACGGGCGTGCGCGCCGAGATCTCCGGACGGGCGAAGCACTACTACTCGATCTACGCGAAGATGGCGCAGGGCGGCAAGGAGTTCAACGAGATCTACGACCTGACCGCGATGCGCGTGCTGGTCGACTCGGTCAAGGACTGCTACGGCGCCATCGGCGTCCTCCACTCGCTCTGGAAGCCGATGCCCGGGCGGTTCAAGGACTACGTCGCGATGCCCAAGTTCAACATGTACCAGTCGCTGCACACCACGGTGATCGGGCCGGAGGGAAAGCCGCTCGAGATCCAGGTGCGCACGCAGCTGATGCACCAGACGGCCGAGTACGGCATCGCCGCGCACTGGCTCTACAAGGACCGGTCCGGTGCGGCGAAGGGCGGCGGCTCGATCCCCTGGCTGTCGCAGCTCATGGACTGGCAGAACGACGCGCGCGATCCCAAGGAGTTCATGGAGACGCTGCGGGTCGACCTGTTCTCGGACGAGGTCTACGTGTTCACGCCCAAGGGTGAGGTCAAGAGCCTGCCCGCGGGCTCCACGCCGCTCGACTTCGCGTACGCCGTGCACACCGACGTCGGACACCGGTGCGTGGGCGCCAAGGTGAACGGTCGCATCGTGCCGCTGCACTACACGCTGCACTCCGGCGACTTTGTCGAGGTCCTGACCTCGAAGCAGGAGCGAGGGCCCTCGCGGGACTGGCTCAACCTGGTGCAGAGCTCGCGCGCCCGCAACAAGATCCGGCAGTGGTTCAGTCAGCAGGCGCGCGAGGACCTCGAGCACAAGGGCCGGGAGTCGCTCCATCAGGCGTTCAAGTCCCACGGCCTGCCGCATCAGAAGGTGTCGGCCTCGCCGCTGCTGGCGGGGATCATCCGCGACATGGGCTTCAAGAAGGCCGACGACTTCTACGTCGCCATCGGTGCCGGCAAGGTGCCCGTCGGCCAGATCGTGTCCAAGGTGCTCGGCAAGCTGAAGACGTCCGAGGTCGTCACTCCCGAGGCGGACTTCCTTGTCACGCGCCGTCCGCAGAAGCGGCCCTCGGCCTCGAGCACGTACGGCATCCAGGTGGAGGGAGCGGTCGACCAGGACGTGCTCGTGCGGATGGCGAAGTGCTGCACCCCCGTGCCCGGCGACGAGGTCGTCGGCTACATCTCCCTGGGCCGCGGCATCACCGTCCACCGCGAGGACTGCCCGAACGTGAAGGCGCTGCGCCGCAACCCGGAGCGGTTCACCGCGGTCAGCTGGGACGGCGAGGGCGCCGCCACCAACTCGTTCCGCGTGACCATCGCGCTGCAGTCCTGGGACCGCCCGCGGCTGCTCGAGGACGTCGCCCGCACGTTCGCCGAGTTCGGCTGCAACATCGTCGAGTACGGCGGCCACGTGGCCGACCAGATGGCGCGCAACTGGTACACGGTCGAGGTGGGGGACACCAAGACGCTGCGCAGCCTGCTCTCGGCGCTGAAGAACATCGATGCCGTGTTCGACGCGTACCGGGTCACGCCGGGCGGCTGACCTGCCCGCCGACGCCGTCTGTACACTCGGCGGCATGGACGTGCTGCAGGGCGAGACCGTTGTATGGAAGGGCCATCCCAGCTGGAAGGCGCTGCTCGTCTACTACGTGAAGTGGACGATCGTGTCGCTGGTGCCGCTCGCGGTGTGGGTGGTGCTCGACCGCGCGATGGACAGCCCGCCGAGCGCGACGATCTTCGCCGCCGTGACGATCCTGGGGCTGATCCTCACCTATGCCATCGGGTGGATCAAGCGGTCGACGACGCGCTACACGGTGACCGACAGCCGCATCCACATCCGCACCGGGATCGTCTCTCGGCGCGAGCACTCGACGCAGCTGGTGCGCGTGCAGAACGTCAACGTCACGCAGTCGATCGTCCAGCGCCTGCTCGGCATCGGGAACGTCGACTGGGACACCGCCGGCACCGAGGAGACGGAGGCGGAGTTCCGGTTCGGCGGCATCGACGATCCGAGTGCGCTGGTCCGGGTGGTCGACGAGCGGCTGCACGCGATCGGCCATTGACCGACGGCTGGGCGGCGCAGGTTCGCAGTTTCGCCCTGCGCTTCCCGGAATCGCGGGAAGACCACCCGTTTGGCCCGGAGGCGCACGTGTTCAAGGTCGGCGGGGGCAGCCGGATGTTCGCGATCATGAGCGACGGGCCGCCCGTGCGCGTGACGCTCAAGCTGACACGCGAGGAGCGGGAGATCGCCCTGACGCTGCCGTTCGTGAGCGAGGCGCGCTACGTCGGCCGGTACGGGTGGATCACGGCGACCATCGAGGATGCCGACGGACTGGACGCGGCGCTCGAGTGGATCCGCGAGAGCTACTGGCTGCGGGCGCCGCAGGCGCTCAAGGAGTCGGCGTGGGAGTGACGGAGTCGATCCTCACGGCTCCCACGGCTCGCCGCCGGTATCCCAGCCGACCAGGCAGTACGGGCTGATCAGCTCCGCAAGCTGCTCCAGGAACTGACGGTCGCCCTCGCCGAACGCGGCCGGCGCGTCCGAGTCGATGTCGATCTCGGCGACGACGATGTCCTCGTAGCTGATCGGCACCACGATCTCGGAGCGCGTGGACGCGAAGCAGGCCAGATAGCGGGGGTCGGCGCCCACGTCGTCGACGATCTCGGTCACGCCGCTGGCCGCGGCGGCACCGCAGACGCCCTGCCCGACAGGGATCCGGACGTGCTCGGTCGCGTGCGGGCCGTTCCACGGGCCGAGCTGCAGCTCCTCGCCCTCGACGAAGTAGATGCCGACCCACGAGTAGCGGTCGAAGCGGTCGTGGAGCAGGTCGACCACCTGGCGCAGGATGTCGTCGGAGTCCTGCTCGTGCCGGAGGATGCGGCGGACGTCGGCGAGCGCGGCGGCGAACTGCGCCTGGCTCACGGCTCCAGCTCCCCTTCGAACGCTGCGATCGCGTCCCGCACCCGCCACTCCACGGGCACCGGGCGGCGCTCGGACAGGTCGACCGAGACGAGCGTCTGCGTGGCACCGACCAGGCGCTCGTCCGTCGCGACGTTGTAGGCCTCGAACTCCCAGGCGACGCTGGTGGTGCCGAGCCGACGCACGCGCACGAACACCTCGAGCTCGTCGTCGAAGCGTGCGGGAGCGAGGTACTCGACGTGCTGGGCGCGCATGACGAACTCGGGGTCTGCCGGCTCGCGGACGAGCACACCGAGGTCGCGCATGTATTCGACACGGGCGCGGTCGAAGTACGGCATGTAGCGGCCGTAGTAGACGATGCCCTGGGCGTCGGTCTCGTCGAACCCGACCCGCGTGCGGTACGCGTAGCGGAACGGCGGGCGGCGGTCGGTCTGCGGCATCAGCCGCGGATCACGGCGAGCACCTCGTCTCGCCGCTGCTCCATGGTGTCCTGCGCCAGCGCCTCGAGGTTCAACCGCAGCAGCGGCTCGGTGTTGGACGGGCGGACGTTGAAGTGCCAGTCGTCGAACTCGAACGAGATGCCGTCGAGATGCGACACGCGCGCGGCACCCGGCGCGTAGCGCTCCTTCAGCTCCTGGAGCTTCAGCGGCACGTCGCCGACGGTCGAGTTGATCTCGCCGGAGATGTGGTAGCGGTCACGGTAGGGCTGCAGCAGCTCGGAGAGGCGCATGCCGCTGCGGGAGATCAGCTCGAGCATCACGAGCGCCGGGACGATGCCCGTGTCGGAGTAGTAGAAGTCGCGAAAGTAGTAGTGGCCCGAGACCTCGCCTGCGAAGACCGCCTCCTCCTTCCGTAGGCGGGCCTTGATGAACGCGTGGCCGACACGGTTCTCGAGCGCGGTGCCGCCGCACTCGGCAACGGTGTCGCGCACGGCCCAGGACGCTCGCAGGTCGTAGAGGATCGTCGCGCCGGGGTGCTGCCCGAGCACCGAGCGGGCGATCAGGGCGGTGATCAGGTCACCGGGGACGAACTCGCCGGTGTCGTCGATGAAGAAGCAGCGGTCGGCATCGCCGTCCCAGGCGATGCCGAGGTCGGCGCCCTCGCGGATGACCTGCTCGATGATGAACTGGCGGTTCTCCTCCAGCAGCGGGTTCGGCTCGCCGTTCGGAAACGCGCCGTCCGGGTCGAGATGGTGGGGGATCGCCTCGATCGGCAGCCGCTCCAACAGCGCGCCGACCATCGGGCCGGCCATGCCGTTCGTGCCGTCGAGCACCACGCGCAGCGGCCGAACGGCGGCCGGGTCGATGAAGCGCAGGACGCGCTCGTGGTACCCGTCGTAGACGTCCCGCTCGGTGATCTCGCCTGGGGCGGCGGGCGCGGGCGGCGGGCCGTCCTCGGCGAAGCGCTTGATCTGGTCGAGCCCGGAGTCGCCACCGACCGGCTTGGCCCCCCGGCGGACGATCTTCATGCCGTTGTATGCGCGCGGGTTGTGCGACGCGGTGACCTGGATCCCGCCGTCGTAGCCGTACTCGCCGACGGCGAAGTACAGCATCTCCGTGCCGATCTCGCCCAGGTTGACAACGTTCGCGCCCTGCTCCGCGGCGCCGCGTGCCGCCGCCGCGGCCAGCTCCGGGGAGGTCAGTCGCATGTCGTGGCCGATCGCCATGGTGGCGGGCTCGAAAGCGGCCACGTAGGCACGGCCGAGTCGATACGCTCCGTCGGCGTCGAGCTCGTCGGGCACGATCCCCCGCACGTCGTACGCCTTGAACACGGAGGAACTGAGCATCGCGGCGATGATAGAGCAGGTCGAACTGCGACCGGCGCGGGTCGAGGACGCCGAGGCGCTGGCATCGCTGTATGCGGCGCAGCGGGAATTCCTGGCGCCGTTCGACCCGGTCAGGCCGGACGGGTTCTACACGGTCGCGGGCCAGCGGTTGGAGCTGGAACAGGCGGTTGCCCACTCGCATGCCGACCTCCGGCACCGCTTCGTGATCGTGGCGGATGGGCGGATCGTCGGGACGCTCGGCATCAGCAACATCGTGCGCGGGCAGTTCCAGAGCGCGAACCTCGGCTACTTCGTCGCGGAGGAGGTGAACCGCCGGGGGGTCGCGACGCACGCCGTCGGGCTCGCGGTCGAGCTGGCCTTTACGGCGCTCGGCCTGCACAGGCTCGAGGCGGGCACGCTGGTAGACAATGTCGCGTCGCAGCGCGTCCTCGAGAAGAACGGGTTCGAGCGCATCGGGCTCGCGCCGAACTACCTGCGCATCGCCGGGGACTGGCGGGATCACGTGCTGTTCCAGCGGGTGGCCGAATGACGGTCGTGCTGCGGCCGATGCGGCCGGAGGAGTTCGACGCGTTCGCGGAGCGCGGCCGGATCGGCTACGTGGAGCAGATGGTCGAGTTCGGCGGCATGGAGCGGTCGGCCGCGGACGCGAAGGCGGTGCGGGATTATGCGGCGACGCTGCCGGAGGGGCTCGACAGCCCGGGACACTGGATCATGGTCGCCGAGAATGCCGGGCGGCGCGTGGGAGTGGTGTGGTTCGCGGAGCGGGTGCTGGACGGCCGCACCGTCGGGTTCCTGTACGAGATCGAGATCGAGGAGGCGGAGCGCGGGCGCGGCTACGGACGCGCCGCCATGGAGGCGTTCGAGCGGGAGGCGTCGCGCCGGGGCCTGACGCGTCTCGAGCTGAACGTGTTCGGTGGCAACGCCATCGCCCGCTCGCTCTACCGGTCGCTCGGATGGCAGGAGACCTCGGTGCACATGGCAAAGCAGGTGTGAGATGGCTGCCGGTCGCGGAATCTCGTGACCGCAGCGTGACGCTCATCCACGCGCGTGTGAGGTTCGGGCGTCACGCCCGCGCAACGGGGCGGTCACACCCACGCGCCCGGTGACCAAGTCGTATCCAGGCGCCGCGCCGATGCTGGTACGCACACGTGACAAAGGGCCGCATCGTTACGCCGCCCCCAATTCTTGGAGACCAAGCCGTGGGCGGTGGGGGTGACCCCGGCGTTGGGTGCCCGTGACGGTCCGGCCCGGTCGATCTGCGGTGACGGATACGTGACGCATCCGTGACGCTCAGCCGGCCGGCCACGCGGCGCGCACCTTCTCGAGCGTCCGCGAGAGGTGCTCCGGCATCACGCGCGTGTCGGCCAGCACGGGCATGAAGTTCGTGTCGCCGTTCCATCTCGGCACGACGTGCAGGTGGAGGTGCCCCTCGACGCCCGCACCGGCCACCCGGCCCAGGTTCATGCCGCAGTTGTGCCCGTGCGGCTCCATGGCGCGGGCGAGCGCCGCGATCCCGTCGGCCATCAGCTGCCACATCTCCGACCGCTCGTCTGCGTCCAGCTCGCCTGGCGTCGCCAGATGCCGGTAGGGCGCGACCATCAGGTGGCCGTTCGCGTACGGGTACAGGTTCAGCACGACGAACGCCCTCTCGCCACGGTGCACGATCAGCGCGTCGTCGTCGGACTGTCCCGGCTTCTCACAGAAGATGCAGGCGTCGCCGCCGCCCGACTCGATGTACTCCAGGCGCCACGGCGCCCACAGCCGCTCGGCCATCAGATCCAGCGCTTCAGGCGGAAGTACCCGAGCATGATGGCCGCGATCGCGATCATGCCGATCACGACGTCATAGAACCCGTGCGCCGCACCCCGGAACGGGATGTGCGAGAAGTTCATCCCGTAGATGCCCGAGATCAGCGTCAGCGGCAGCATGATCACGCTGAACACGGTCAGGACGCGAAGGATGTCGTTCTGCTTGTGCGCGATCACCGTCTCGTTCGTCTGCTCGAGCGCCTCGACGACCTCCTTGTAGTTGTCGAGCTGGTCCCAGATGCGCTCGGACGAGTCGACGATGTCGTCGAAGTAGACCTCGAGATCCTCGGACAGGTACCGGGTGCGGGAGCGCTCCAGCAGCCGCAGCGTCGAACGCTCCGGCTTGATGATCTTGCGGTACGCGATGATCTCCTGCTTCACGTTGGAGATGTCGCGCGCCACGTCCTCGCTGCGCTCCTCCCAGATCGCATTCTGGAGCCGGTCGAGCTTGAACCCGATCTTGTCCAGGATCGGGAAGCAGTAGTCGAAGGACTCGGACAGGATCTCGTAGAGCAGGTAGCCCGAGCCCTTCGAGAAGTACTCCTCGCGCAGCTCCTCGCTGTTCGACAGCCGGGTGAACAGCCGGCCGACCGGCTTCAGCGGGTGGTTCGGGAGCGTGATCACGTAGTCCTGGCCGACGAAGACGTTCAGCTCCGCGGCGTTCAGGCGTCCGATCGCCTTGTCGAAGCGCGGCAGGTGCAGCACCATGAACAGGTACTCGTCGTACTCGTCGATCTTCGGCCGCTGCCGCGTCGAGAGCACGTCCTCGAGGTCGAGCTCGTGGAAGTCGAAGTGCTCGCCCAGGTAGGCCGTCTCGATGGCCGTGGGCGACTCGATGTTCAGCCAGCGGACGCCGGCGAACTCGAGCTCAGCAACCTGCGGCTCGGTCCGTGCGACGTCCTGCCGCTGCGCGGAGCGCGGCCGCCTGCGGACTGTCCTCGGGATCCGGCGCAGGTTCGGCATCGGGCATCACTGTCGTCGTCACGGGCATGGGGCAAGTGTACCTGGGTTGGCATGTTCGGTGCAGCGCGGGCGGTGCCTGTGCCGCCGTCCCATGTATCGGCACATCGGGGCCCCCGCCTGTAGTGTGCCCGCCGATGGCAGAGCAGTCCACGAGGCGCGCGGGCACCGCCGACGAGCACCTCCTGCAGCGTCAGGACGCCACGTTCCTGCACACGGATCCATGGCGGATCCACCGCATCACCGCGGAGTTCGTGACGGGGTTCGACCGGCTCGCGGAGGTGGGGCTCGCCGTCGCGGTGTTCGGCTCGGCGCGCACGCCGCCCGACCATCCGATGTACGGCGCCGCCCGCGAGACGGCGGCCGCGCTCGTCAAGGCCGGCTTCGGCGTGATCACCGGCGGCGGGCCCGGGATCATGGAGGCCGCGAACCGGGGGGCATCGGAGGCCGGCGGCGTCTCGATCGGCTGCAACATCGAGCTCCCGCACGAGCAGCACGAGAACAGCTTCGCGACCCTGTCGCTCGAGTTCCGGTACTTCTTCGTGCGAAAGACGATGTTCGTCAAGTACTCGGAGGCGTTCGTCGTCTTCCCCGGCGGCTTCGGCACGCTCGACGAGCTGTTCGAGGCGATCACGCTCGTGCAGACGGGAAAGATCC
The DNA here is from genome assembly GCA_036403155.1 of Gaiellales bacterium. Classification (GTDB taxonomy): domain Bacteria; phylum Actinomycetota; class Thermoleophilia; order Gaiellales; family JAICJC01; genus JAICYJ01. Next base: position 30,492 of record DASWRM010000076.1, read on the forward strand.
ACCGCTTCCCCGTCGTGCTGTACGGCGCCTCCTACTGGAGCGGCTTGCTGGCGTGGCTGCGCGAGCACGTCGAGGACGCCGGGAACATCACCGCAGACGAGCTGGAGCTGGCGCAGATCGCCGATTCGCCTCAGGAGGTGGCTCGCATCGTCGCCGACTGCACGAGCGGGCGGTGCGAGCACGACTACCACCCGGCGCCCGCCGCGCAGCCGGTCTAGCGCATCGCCGCGACGGCGCTGTGCAGAGCGGTCGTCAGTCCCGTCACCGCCGCCACACGCTGCTCGATCTCCTCGAGGTCCTCGACGTCGTACTGGTCGCCCCAGACGTAGGCGAGGGCGCCCCGCTCGTACTGGAACGTCGTCTGCGGGAACTCGTCACCGATCAGCCGCACGAGCAACGCGGGGGTGAAGACGCGCAGCACAGCCATCTGGTCGGCGGCGTCGTCCACGGTCAGCGAGAACCGGCGGTTGAACTCCACGCTCTCTGTCTCCACCTGACGGCTCGGGCCGAACGCCGCCTGCAGCTTCGCCAGGAACCCGATGCCGCGGTCGGCCAGCTGCATCGTCGTGATGCCGTCGAGCGCGCCGACCTCGAGCCGCAGCACCGTGTGACGGTGCTTGACCTCCTCGGTGTAGGTCTCGGTGCGCGTGTTTCCACTGCCGTCGCTGACCGTGCGGGTGCGCGTCTCGAACGTGGAGTACGTGAAGTTGAAGATGCGCCCGGAGACGCCGCACATCGGCCCCTCGAACCCGTCCGCCGCCTCCATCCGCTGCTTGTCCCGGCAGAACCCGACATCGTCGGGAAGCGGTGGCGACGGCTCGTAGCGCCAGCCATGCTCGGCGGCCCACTGCTCCATCACCTGGGCCTTTGCGGCCGCGGACGCCTTGGCGCGAAGGTACAGGTAGTACGCCGCCGGCCCGGCCACGGCGACCGCCGCGCCGAGTGCGATCACGACCGGCGAGACCGCGATGCCAACGGCTGCCGCGACGATGCCGGGCACGGCCGCCAGGAGCAGCGTGCGCCGGTAGCCCGGACGGCCGGTCAACTCGGCCATGCGGGCGTCACGCGCGGCGCGGTATCGCTCCCTGCTCGTCATGCCGCCGGCTCTAGGTTGAGATGCTCATGCCGTCCCAGCAGGGGCTTCGGGCTGGTCACGTCGGCGTCCCACACGGCTTTCACATCGGCAAACACCTCGCGAGCCTGATAGTGGATCATCTTGCCCGTGGGGACGCGGCCCCAGTCGCGCACCCCGAGGCCGTCGGCCTCGATGCCGACTGCGCGGCACAGGTAGACGGCCCGGGGGAGGTGGTAGCGCTGCGTCACGACCTCCGCGCTGTGGACGCCGAAGATGTGCCGCGCCCGGTAGCACGAGTCGTAGGTGTCGAACCCGGCGTAGTCGAGCGTGATCGCGCCCGCCGGCACCCCCTGCGAGCGGGCGTAGGCGCGCATCGCGCCCGGCTCGTCGTGGCTGCGGACGTGGTTGTCGCCCGACAGCAGCAACCCGTCCACCTTGCCGGCGCGGTAGAGCGAGATCGCGGCGTCCAGGCGGTCGCGCAGGAACCAGGTGACCTGGCCGTCACGGGTCAGGCCCGCTCCCAGCACCAGAGCGACCTGATGATGGCGGTGGACGGCCGCCGCGCTGTCGCTGAGATCCCCAGAGGTGTCGAGGTGGACGATCACGAGCGGCGTGAGCAGCAGCGCAAGGCAGACCGCGACCGCGGACATGGCGATGACGAGGCGCCGGCGCGTGACCATGAGCCGACTGTACCGGCGCGACCGGTCGGCCGGCATGGCGTGTCACTGGGTCAGGACGAGCTCACAGTATGTCGGGTCGTTCGGGTCGCACGGCTGTGTGGCAGGCGCGTTGTCGACGTGGCTCACGTACTTGATGAAGTGGCCCACCATCGTGCCGGCCGGCGTCTGGTCGTCACCGGCGCACGGATCCCCGTTGTTCCCCTGGCCGCCCCAGCCGGTCACGTAGAACGCCGCGAATCCCGTGACGGGGAGGGTGTCGTTCCCCGAGCCGGCGAACGACCCGAACGGCACGCGGAAGATCGTGAGTATCCGCGGGTCGCCGTCGGGGATGTTCGGGAAGCTGCTCCAGTGGCTCGGGTTCGCACATCCGGCGGTGTTCCCGGTGCGGGTGCTCATCCCGTCGGAGAGCTGGCTGGGCGAGACCGTGGCGGTCTGCAGGGTGACGCACTGCCACGGCTGGGCGGGGAACGCGTTCTGCTTGGGACATGGGAACCAGGGTGCGGCGAACCCGTTCGGTGCGTAGCCGACGTTGCAGCCCGACGCCAGCTCGGTCTTGAAGTTCGAGATGGCGGGGTCGCAGTCCAGCGCCCGCGTGTGCGAGGTCGTGCCCTGGATGTCGAGGGTGAACAGCGGCGACGAGACGCTGGTTGCGACCTGGAGCGACGGCAGGACGCCGATCTGCACCGAGAACGTGTGCTGCCCGGCGGCCATCGAATCGACGGTGCCGCCGTTCTCGACGAACTCCGCCAGCTCCACCGGATCCTCCGGCCCGACGAGCATCCGCTGCACCGGCTGCGAGCCGAAAGCCATGTCCGTCGCATGGCAGGCGTTGCCACTCCCGGTGCAGGGCTTGTATGTGCCGGTGAGGGTGAACGCGCGGAGCCCGCGGGTGGGCGAGGGCACGGACCCGGTCCACTGATTGACGTTCGCGTTGCACGGCGCCGTGCAGGTGAGCGTCGCGCCCGCTGCCGCGATGGCCACGTTGGGCACCGGGTTGCGCCGCAGATCGGTGCCCGCGCTTCCGGTGTCGATGTTCGCGACGAGCACCGGAGAGCAGGCGCCCGTGGTGAAGTTCGGGTCCGGGGAGCACGTGCCCGCAGAGAGGTAGGCGCTGCGCACGATCGGGGAGGACAGGCTGCCGGCACCGCCGTTCGGGGCGTACGCGCGGATGTACGGGAGTCCGGTGTAGGTGCCGCCGTTGTCGTGGTAGCAGACGACGCCGGTCTGGCCGCAGATCGTCGCAGCGCTCCCGGCGATCGAGAAGCTCGTCTGCGAGAGCGCGATCACGGCGCTCAGCTGGTCGCCCGCCGCGACCGTCCGCGTGAACGGCGTCGAGGCGTTGTCCCACTGCACGAGGTTCCCGGCCGGCCCGCGCTTCGTCAGGTAGCCGGCGTCGAGCCGCGCGCCGGTCGCGTCGTCGACGAGGACGGCGGCCGCGTACTGGGGGTCGGATTCCTCATAGCCGACGGGCAGCAGCCCCTGACCGACGTCGGGCGTCAGGATCTCCGCCCGGGCGTGGGCGTGGATGGTCGGATTGGCGAGGCCCGCCAGGTCCGCAACCTTGATGAACCAGGGCGCATCGTCCTCGGTCAGCTGTGCGTCGACCCAGTCGGTGCCGCAGGGGGCGCCCGCGGTGCCCGGTGCCGCCCCGTCGTTGAGGACGACGTGGACGTTCGCCGACGGCACGCCGCCGACCTGAGGGTTGTACGGGGCACCGGGATTGGTCGCCGACGGGCCGGCGTATCGGAGCGCTTCGGAGTAGATGGCGCTGTCCACGCTCGTCGTGCAGGGGAACGAGAACATGCCCCCGCCCGACAGCACTGCCGCGTCGGCCTGCAGCTGCAGGTGTCGCTTGTGCTCCCACCAGTTGCCCACGTCCACGACGAACGACATGAGCATCAGCGCGACGGGGAGGAAGACGGCGACCAGCACGAGCACGCCGCCGCGCTCGTCTCGCGCGTTGGGCGCGCTCCGATCGCGTCGATGCACCGTCATTCCAGCCAGACCCTCGGTCGTGGAGCCCGGTTGCTGCCCGGGCACGGGGTGGAGCCTCCGCACTCTGTCTATCGCGCCGACCCGGCGCCGCGTTACAGTCCACTTGGCGATGCACCAACGTGGTCGGTGGCTGGCTCGGCCACCGTGGCGCCCACCGTCGGCGATGTCCGACCGCACCCGACGTCATCCAGGACCCGAGCCGGTGAACCGGGAGATTGCTCACGACGCGGCGAAGCGGCGATACTTCGCGCACCTGCGTCTACCACTGGGGAGGACAATCGGCATGGCTGATCGCAGAATCGGCGGAGTCACCGTCGGCGGCATCATCGTGATCGTGGGAATCCTGCTGGCGCTCTTCGTCAGCATCATCCTCGGAGTCATCGTCGCGCTCGTCGGTCTGATCGCGTTCGGCGGGTTCGTGCGGGGCAGGTGGTACTGATCTGAGCCCATGGCTTGTGCCATATCGGTGCCGCCGGCCGCATTTCGATAGGATCGCCGCGTGCTGAAGTCACTGCTCCAGCGGTTCCGTGACCGGCGGCGCCGACGCCGGGACGCTGAGGCGGCGGAAATCGCCGGCCTGAGCGCCTCCGACCGCCAGGCGATGCACTCCGCCGCGAACCGGTCGGCCAAGCCCAGCCGGCCTGAGGACGTGGGGTCGTCGGGCGGATTCCTCTAGACCGAACGGGGGCGTGGCCTCGCAGCCCAGCAGGCGGGGGCCGGGGCGTCGTCCTGACCCCACCTCCCGGGAACGCCTGACCACGTTCGCGGTTTCCGTGTTTTCTGTACGGCAACCGCCCCCGCATGGCGTCCGCTAGCCCGGGCAACCAGGGAACCGCGATGGCGCCGGTTACGGCGCCGGCACCGGGGGTATCCGGCGGGCGTGCGCAGGGTGGGCCTGCGCCGACACAGCGGAGGTTCGGATGAAACGGCTCCTTACGGCTCTCATGGTGGCGATGGCGATGGGGGCGTTCGCGGCAAGCGCCTCGGCTGCGCCGCAGTCGATGGCCAGCGGTGGTGGCCAGACCCACGACAGCGCAAGCTTCGGGTTCAACGCCAAGGACAACGAGAGCGGCAGCTTCAACTATGTCGGCAACACGCAGTACGCGGTGACGATCAACGGGACGGCGATCCCGGTCGGCTCGAAGTTCATAGGGCACTGCTTCAGCTATACGCACGTGAACTTTGTCAGCACCACGGAGGCCCGCTTGTTCGCGCGGTGTCGCGGGTTCTTCTTCGTGAACGGTGGCCCGCCGATCCGCGGCGTGGTGTACCTGCAGGCGCACGTGATCGACAACGGCGAGCCCGGTGTCAACGACCGCGCATGCATCGCGTGGGGCACGCACTCCTCGCCCGGTAGGGGTGACGAGGGGCTGTTCGTGCGTGACTGCGGCCGCGTCCAGGCCGGCAACATCCAGGTAAAGCCAGCAAGCTAGTGGGTTGAGCACACACCTGCGCGACGCCTGACGTTGTCCGGGCCTCCCGCCAGCCTTCTGGGATGTCGAAGTCCCGAGATTGCGAGGGAGGCCCGGATGATGCAGGGTGTTGCCGCCCACTCGGATGCGGTCATCCCTGGAGTCGCGATGCCGGGTTGTGCGCCTGGCGAGGCGGAGGGCATGTCGCCGCTCGTCTCGCTTCGTCGTGTGATGCGCCTGGTAGGAATCGAACCTACGGCCTTGCGCTCCGGAGGCGCACGCTCTATCCCCTGAGCTACAGGCGCGGGGGAGGGAGTGTATCGCCCGCTCGCACCCGGCCGCTCATCCGGTACGCTCGCCTGCGTGGACCTGACCGCACGCGTCTTCACCGTCGAGCTCGCCGAGCCGTTCGTCATCTCCCGCAGCACGACGGACAAGGAAGACATCGTCCAGGTGGCGATCACCCACGCCGGCGTCACCGGGTACGGCGAGGGGGCACCGGACGAGCGCTACGGCGAGAGCTGTGACAGCGCGATGGCCTTCTTCGAGCGGGCCGCGCCGCTGCTCGGGAACGATCCCTTCGCGCTCGAGGCGATCTTCGCCAGGCTGGGCGAGCTGCCCGGTCAGATGGCCGCCACGTGTGCGGTCGACGGCGCGCTGCACGACCTCGTCGGCAAGCTCTGCAACCAGCCGCTCTGGCGCCTCTTCGGCCTCGACCCCGCGCCTCCGCCCACCTCGTACACGATCAGCATCGACACCATCGAGGGCACCGCGGACAGAGCCCGCCGCGCCGCGCACTTCCATGCGCTCAAGATCAAGGTGGGAGGGCCGGGCGACCTCGACCGCGTGCGCGCCGTTCGTGAGCAGGCCCCCGACGCCCTGATCCGGGTCGACGCGAACGAGGCGTGGACGGTCGACGTCACGCGTGAGATCAGCCCCGAGCTCGCACGGCTCGGCGTCGAGCTGATCGAGCAGCCGCTGCACGCAGACCAGGTCGACGGCTACCGGGAGCTTCACGCCCCCGGCCTGCCGATCCCGATCGTGCTGGACGAGAGCGTCCACACGTTGCCGGATGTCGGCCGGGCCGGCGGCCTCGCGGACGGGATCAACATCAAGCTGACGAAGTCGGGCGGCATCCGGGAGGCCCACCGGATGATCCACGCGGCCCGCGCGCTCGGACTGAAGGTGATGCTCGGGTGCATGAACGAGTCGTCGCTCGGCATCGCGGCCGCCGTGCAGCTGTCCCCGCTCGTGGACGTCGTCGACCTCGACGGCCATCTGCTGAACGCCAACGACGCCTTCACCGGCCTCGGCTTCGTCGAGGGCGCCGTGGTGCCCTCCGACCTCCCCGGCCTCGGCGTGACACCGCTGGACCGCTGGCCGTGACCCGGATCGCGATCCTCGCTGAGGGCGGCTTCGGCGAGCACGACGCCAAGACCGCGACGGGCGTCCTGCGCTACAGCCCGCATGACGTGGTCGCGGTGATCGACTCCACGCGCGCCGGTACACGGGTGCGCGACCACATCGCCGGGCTCAAGCTCGACGTGCCGATCGTGGCGGGCATCGAAGAGGCGCTGCCGCTCGACCCGACCACCCTGCTGATCGGCATTGCACCGGCGGGCGGCAAGCTGCCCGCGGCATGGCGCGAGACCATCCTCCGCGCCATAGACGCGGGACTCGGCATCGAGAGCGGGCTGCACGACTTCCTCGGCGACGACCCGGACCTTGCAGCGGCGGCCGAGGCACGCGGCGTGGAGATCCGCGACCTGCGCCGCGCGCCGGCCGGCCTGAACGTGCCCACGGGCGAGAACCTCACTGTGGACGCCCACGTCGTGGCGACGGTCGGCTCGGACTGCAGCCTCGGCAAGATGACGGTCTGCCTGGAGCTCGACCGCGCGGCGCGCGACCGTGGCCTGCCCAGCGCGTTCGTCCCCACCGGGCAGACGGGCATCGCCATCGCCGGCTGGGGCATCGCGGTCGACGAGGTCGTGTCGGACTACGTCGCCGGCGCCAGCGAGCAGCTGCTGCTCGAGGGCCGGCGCCGCGCCGGGACGGGGGCGCTGCTGTGGATCGAGGGGCAGGGCTCGATCAGCCATCCGAGCTACTCGGGCGTCACGCTCGGGCTGCTGCACGGATCCGCACCGCACGCGCTGATCCTCGTGCACGAGCCGGGCCGCACGCATCTCGACATGCCGGACGGGCCGCCGATCCCGCCGCTGCCGCAGCTGATCGAGGACTACGAGCGGATGGCTCGCTACGTGCGGGCAGCCCGAGTCGTCGCCGTGTCACTGAAGACGAACCGCCTGACGCCGGAGCAGGCGGCCGCCGCGATCTCGGCAACGGAGCGCGAGACAGGCCTCCCCGCGGACGATCCGGTGCGAAACGGTGGCGGCAAGCTGCTCGACGCCATCCTCGCTGCGCGATGAAGGGCATGCCGCGGTAACCTGCCCGGCGTGTCCGATCCGCGCCTGGAATCGCTTGCCGAGCTGATCTGCGGCTATTCGCTTGACGTCCAGGCGGATGAGATCATCAGGATCACCGGTCCCGCCTCCGCACACGAGTTCATCGCGGCGATCACGCGCCAGGTCACCCGGCGCGGCGGCATGCCGATGCTGCGCCCGTCGTTTCCGGCGGTCGAGGCCGCGATCCTGTCGCGCGGGTCCGACGAGCAGCTGACCACGGTCACCGAGATCGACCGTCTGGACGCCGAGGTGCCGCGCAAGACGCTGACGATCTGGGCAGACGAGAACACGCGCTACATGAGCGAGGTGCCGCCCGACCGCCAGGCGCTGTGGAGCCGGGCCCGGCGCGAGATCAGCGACCGCTTCTTCGACCGGCTCGCCCGCGGCGAGATCGGCTGGTGCGGCGTCACGCTTCCCACGCAGGGCTTCGCGCAGGATGCCGGCATGTCGCTGGCCGAGTTCGAGGACTTCGTGTTCGGCGCCGGCCACGTGAACGACCCCGACCCCGTCGCATTCTGGCGCGGGCAGTCGCAGCGCCAGGCGGCCGTGATCGAGCGCCTGTCCGGCATCTCGGAGCTGCGGATCGTCGCGGAGGACACGGACCTCACGCTCGACGTGTCCGGGCGTCCCTGGATCAACGCCGACGGGCACGAGAACTTTCCCGACGGCGAGGTGTTCACGAGCCCGCACCACGAGCGGACGAGCGGCCACATCACGTTCAGCTTCGATGCGACCTACCACGGCCGCGAGTTCGGCGGCGTCCGGCTCTGGTTCGAGGACGGGCGCGTCGTCCGCCACGAGGCGGCTCGGGGCGAGGAGTTCCTGGCGGGGATGCTGGACATGGACGAGGGCTCCAGGTTCCTCGGCGAGGTGGCGTTCGGCATGAACGACGACATCCAGCGCGCGACGCAGAACGTCGCATTCGACGAGAAGATCGGCGGCACGGCCCACGTCGCGCTGGGCGCCGCCTTCCCCGAGGCGGGCGGCACCAACCGCTCGTCCCTGCACTGGGACATCGTCCGCGACCTGCGGCAGGGCGGCGAGGTCTACGGCGACGGCCAGCTGATCGGGCGGGACGGGGCGTTCCTGTGATCGACCCCCGCGTCCAGCGGCTTGCCCGCGTCGTGTGCCAGCACTCGCTCGCCGCGCGCGCCGGCGAGGTGATGCTGATCGAGGCGCCCGCGGTCGCCGAGCCGCTGGTGGTGGAGCTGGTGAAGGCTGCACTCGAAGCCGGCGCCATCCCGCGCGTGCGGGTCGCGACGGAGGGCGCGCAGCTCGCGTTCCTCAGCGAGGCGTCAGACGAGCAGCTGCGGACGATCCTGCCGTCCGCGATGCCGGAGATGCAGTCGATCGACCTGCGCGTGGCAATCCACGCGTCGGCCAACACGCGCGAGCTCTCGGGCGTCGACCCGGCGCGCACGGCGGCGGTGCAGCAGTCGCGCAAGCCGCTCATGGACACATACATGCGCCGGTCGGCGGCGGGGGAGCTGCGCTGGTGCGTGACCGCATTCCCGTGCCAGGCGTTCGCGCAGGACGCCGACATGTCGCTCGAGGCGTACGAGGAGTTCGTGTACGGGGCCGGCTGGCTGCACCTCGACGACCCGGTGGCCGCGTGGAGCCGGTTCGCCGACACGTTGCGCGGCGTCGCCGAGCGCCTTGCGGGCGTCCGCGAGCTGCGCGTCGTCGGCGAGGACACCGACCTGACCGTGGGCGTCGAGGGGCGCCGCTGGATCCCGTGTCACGGCGACCGCAACTTCCCGGACGGCGAGGTGTTCACCGGGCCGGTCGAGACGGCGACCAGCGGGGACGTCCGCTTCTCGTTCCCGGCCATCTTCGGCGGACGCGAGGTGCAGGACGTACGGCTGCGGTTCGAGGGCGGGCGGGTCGTTCGCAGCGAGGCGGCCGGCGGCGGCGAGCTGCTCCGGCAGATGCTCGCGATCGACGACGGCGCTTCGATCCTCGGCGAGTTCGCGATCGGGACGAACTACGCGGTCGAGCGGTTCAGCAAGCAGATCCTGTTCGACGAGAAGATCGGCGGGACCTGCCACATGGCGGTCGGCGCCGGCTATCCCGAGACCGGGAGCACGAACACGTCCGGGTTGCACTGGGACATGGTGTGCGACCTGCGGACGGGCGGCGAGATCTATGCCGACGGGGAGCTGATCCACCGCGACGGGCGCTTCCTCCCGGAGTTCGCGCCGGACCTCAGCCCGCCGGCCGCATGAGCGCGGCCATCCGGGCGATGTTGGCCATGAACGGTAGATCGTGCACGCGCAGGATCTGCACGCCCAGGTAGGCGGCGACCGCCACGACAGCGGCGGTGCCCTCGAGGTTCGACTCAGGGAGGTCGAGCGGCTCCGCGGTCACCTCCTTGTGCGAGCAGGCGAGCAGGAGCGGGTAGCCGAGCCCGAGCAGGCCGGGGAGCGCGCGCAGCGTCTCCAGGTCGCTCGTCGTCGACTTGCCGAACCCGAGCCCGGGATCGACCACCAGTGCGTGGGGATCGATCCCGGCCGCCACCGCGCGCGCGGCGCGCTGCTCGAGGAAGGCGGCGATCTCCCGCGGTGAGATGTCATACCGCCCGCCCTGCACCTGCTTGGGTGCGATGCCGAGGTGCGTGACCACGATGCCGCCCTTGCGCTCCGCGACCGCGGGCGCCAGATCGGGGTCGCTGAGCCCGGTGTGGTCGTTGATGATGTCCGCCCCCGCGTCGAGCACAGCCGCGGCCACATCGGCGCGGTAGGTGTCGACCGAGATGATGGCCTGGCACCCGGCGCCACGGATGCCCTCGAGCACCGGGAGCACGCGTGCGGCCTCCTCCTGCGCGGTCAGGACGACCCCCGGCTGGGCCGTCATGCCGCCGACGTCGATCACGGTCGCCCCGTTCTCGACCAGCTGGAGCGAGCGCCGCACGGCGGCGTCCGGCGTGGCCGTCGAGCCGCCGTCGTAGAACGAGTCCGGGGTCACGTTGACGATGCCCATGAGGTGGGGGGTGGGCCGGGCGGGAAGGGCCCGTGTGCGCAGCTGCAGCAGCATCCGCTCAGCCTAGACTGGCCCCGCGCGGCCGTCGGCAGCGAATGTCTTGACACCGAACACGCGTTCGTCTACACTCGAACGCATGTTCGCCTCAACCACACGACCCAGACTGACCGTGGCAGCGGCTGCCGCGGTCCTCGCCCTGGCCACGATGCTGGGGTTCGCGTCGCCGTCGCCCGGCGCGGCCACGCCGGAGAGCTACCGCGTCAAGCCGGGAGACACGCTGTGGTCGATCGCCGCGACCCACGGAAGTGGGGGCGACGTCCGCGCAGCCGTCTACTCCATCCGGTCAGCCAACCATCTCAGCGGCGCGACGATCGTGCCGGGTCAGACGCTGGTGGTGCCATGAGCCAGTCGAACGTCATCTCACTCGACGAGCGGCGCGCCCTCCATCGCCCGGCCTACGGACCGGTGCATGCGCCGACACTGCGGATCGTTCGGCCGGACGACCCACCGCCGGGCCGCGTGTTCACGCTCGAGGTCTTCCTGGCCCGGGCCCGCACGGTGATGAGCGAGCCGCACAGCGACCTCGCGTCGTAGCACGGTGAAAAAAAGGTGCCAGGCACCTTTTTTTCACCCGCCGCCCATGACCGCACCCGCCCTAAGATCTTCTGCATGGATCTGGACGTGCTGTTTCTCGGCACGGCGGGCGCGGTGCCGACGGCGCAGCGTGCGCCGGCCGGCTTCCTCGTGCGCCGTGGCGGCGAGCGGCTCCTCGTCGACTGCGGGGAGGGCACGCAGCGGCAGATGCTGCGCTCCTCCGCCGGCCTGGCGGACATCGACCTCGCCCTCGTCACCCACTTCCATGCCGACCACGTGCTCGGGCTGCCCGGCCTCCTGAAGACGCTGTCGCTGCGCTCCCGGGAGGCCCCCCTGACGATCTACGGCCCTGCCGGCCTGCGCGCCCTGATGGGCTCACTCGACCGCGTCATCGGCCGCCTGTCCTTCCCGGTGACGCTGACGGAGCTCGCCGGCGGCGAGACGGTCGAGCGCGACGGATACCGGATCGAGCCGTTCACGACCGTGCACGGCGTGTCCAGCCTCGGGTACGCCCTCTGCGAGGAGATGCGGCCGGGCCGCTTCGACATGGACACCGCTACCGAGCTCGGGGTGCCGTTCGGCCCGCTGTGCGGCGCCCTCCAGCGTGGTGAAGCGGTGACGCTGGACGACGGGACAGTCGTCGCGCCGCAGCAGGTGGTCGGCCCGGCCCGGCCCGGGCGGCGGGTCGTGTTCTCGGGCGACACACGGCCCTGCGCCGGGACGCGCGAGGCGGCCGCCGGCGCCGATCTGCTCATCCACGAGGCGACGTTCCTCGACGAGGAGCGCCGGCGCGCTCGCGACACGGGGCACAGCACCGCCGCCGAGGCGGCGCAGCTCGCGGTCGACGCCCAGGTGTCGATGCTCGCGCTGACACACCTCTCGACGCGCTACACCGGCGGCCAGATCCGCCGGGAGGCGCGCTCGCTGTTCGAGCAGACGGTCGTCCCGCGCGACTTCGACTGGATCGAGGTGCCGCTCGCCGAACGCGGCCAGCCGCGGCTCGTGCGGGCCGACGGCGAGCAGGAGGCCCCGGTGCCGGCGCCGGCCGGCTGATGGACTTCGCCCCGCTGGCGTCGCGCTACGACGAGCTGCGCCCGGCGGGTGAGACGTGGACCGAGCTGGCGGATCTGACGCTTGTTGCACTCGGGCCGGCGCGCCGGCTGCTCGACGTCGGTTGCGGCACCGGCCGGTTCGCCGCCCATGCCGCCGAGCGACTGGGCGCGCGGGTCTGGGGAGTCGATCCCTCGCCGGACATGCTCGCTCACGCCCGCGCACGTCGCGTTCGCGGAGCGGGGTGGAAGCTCGCGAGCGCAGAGCGGCTGCCATTCAAGGACGGCTGGTTCGACGCCGTCCATGCCCACCTCGTCCTGCACGTCGTCGACGACCTTCCCGCCGCCCTTTCCGAGATGGCTCGTGTCCTGGCTCCCGGCGGCCGGTGCGCCGTCGTGACGTTTCGGCCCGAGCACTTCCAGCGGTTCCACCTGAACGCCTACTTCCCGTCGGTTCGCCACATCGACGAGGCGCGCTTTCCCCAGCCCGTGCGGATCGCGGAGATGCTCGCCACGATCGGCCTCGAGCAGGTCGAGGTGCAGACGGTGGCCCAGCGCCTCGCTCTCGACCCGGCACAGGTGCTCGACCGCGTCCGGGGGCGGTACATCTCGACGCTGCACCTGATCCCCGACGACGAGTACCGCTCGGGCGTCGAGCGGCTCGAACGCGATCTGGACGGCCGGCGGGATCCCGTGTCCGCCGAGCTGCTGTGGGCGCTGGTCAGCGCGCAGCGTCCAGCACCGCGGTGATGCCGGCCGCAAAGGCGGCACCGCCGCCGTTCGCGGGGTGGCGGACGTACACGGCCCGCTCGCCCGCGACGCTCTCGGCGATCCGGCCGACGGCCACGATCAGGCGGGGATGCAGCAGCTCGAGCAGGCGCTCCGCGAACACCGCGCCGGCGGCCACCTCGGACACCGTGGGGCGCCGGTTGCTGAGCGGGCGGCCGGAGTGGTGCGGATGGTGGGGAACGGTGTTCCACAGCACCACGCGGCGCTCGGCGCCCAGCCCGTCCAGGACGCGGTGGACGATCGTGCCGGACGGCTCGCTCCAGCCGTTCGGGCGATCGCTGGTCGTGCGGTACGGAGGCCCCCAGCGGAGCAGGTCACGCTCACTCGTGAACGCGATCCCCGACCAGCGCATGCCCTGGTATCCGGCCGCTTCGCCGAGCGCGACGACGTCCGCCCCGGCCCGCTCCTCGAGATAGCGCCGCAGGTTCGCGAGCCGCACCGCCCCGTCGTCTCCCGCGTACTGGTTGAACGCCGTGCCGATCGCGGCGGAGCGGAGGTCGGCGAGCAGGTCGTCCATCGGCGCGCCATCGTACTGGTCTAACGTGCGTGTGTGGACGACCAGCATCGCAGGCGCGCCCGCTCGTTCGGGGACGTCGCAGAGGCATACCAGCAGGCGCGTCCGACGTATCCGCCGCATGCCGTGCAGTGGGTGCTCGACCAGGCGCCGGGCCGTGACGTGCTCGACCTCGCCGCCGGGACCGGCAAGCTGACCCGGGTGATCGCCGAAACGGGTGCGACCGTCACCGCCGTCGAGCCGCTCGACGAGATGCGCGCACAGCTGCAGCATGCCTATCCGAACGTCACCGCCCTCGCGGGGAGCGCGGAGCAGATCCCGCTCGACGACGACAGCGTCGACGCTGTCCTGGTCGGGCAGGCATTCCACTGGTTCGAGGTCGAGCGCGCGCTGGACGAGATCGATCGCGTGCTGCGCCCGGGCGGTGTGCTGGGCCTGCTCTGGAACATCCGCGACGACTCGATCGGCTGGGTGGCCGAGCTCTCGGCCTCGCTCGCACTCGGCCGCGACCTACTGTCGCAGGTGGACGGCTCGGACTGGGCGCCGATCGCGGCGCATCCTCGCTTCGCGGAGCCCGAGCGGCGGGACTTCCCCAACCCCACCGCCTTCGACGCAGGCCGGCTCGTGACCTGGGCCGCCTCGACCAGCCACTTCGCCACCATGGAGGCGGAGGAGCGGGAATCCGGTCTCGAGCAGGTCCGCGAGTTTGCGATGCGGCACCCCGGCCTCGGGGACGACGACCACTTCACGATGCCCTTCGTGACCGTTACCCTCCGGGCGCGCACTCGGCGCTGAGCGACCCGGCCGTCCGCGGCACCTGATACGCTGTGATTCGGCTCGAGCACTCAGAGAGCCGGCCTTTCCACCCCTTTAATCCGCGGCCTGCGAGCCCGGGAAGGAGTCGATGATGATCTGCGCCTGCCAACCGACGCTCCCCGCCCGCGGGTGAGCGCCCCCGAGATCACCGGGCGCGTCCTGCTCGACGAGGCCGACCTGCAGCGCACGCTGCGTCGGATCGCGCACGAGATCGTCGAGAAGCACCCCGACCTGCACGAGCTGGCGCTCGTCGGCATCCACACCCGCGGCGTCTTCCTGGCCGAGCGGCTGGCCGGCCTGATCGAGCAGTTCACCGGCACGCCTGTTCCGACCGGCGCGCTCGACATCTCCTTCTACCGCGACGACGTGCGCGTGCATCCGCATCCCGTGGTCAAGGCGACGCGCCTCGAGTTCGACCTCGACGAGCGCTCGATCGTGCTGGTGGACGACGTGCTGTTCACCGGCCGCACGATCCGCAGCGCCATCGAGGCGCTGTTCGGTTTCGGCCGGCCGGACCGCGTGCAGCTCGCCGTGCTGGTCGACCGTGGCCACCGCGAGCTGCCCATCCGCCCCGACTACGTCGGCAAGAACCTGCCCACGTCGCGCGGCGAGCGCGTGAACGTCCAGCTGTCCGAGGTCGACGAGATCGACCGAATCGTCCTGCTCACCGCCGAATAGGAGCCCCCAGAACCGTGGATCTGTACCCGCCCACAGGACTCGCCCGGCGCCGCCACCTGCTCTCGATCGGCGACCTCGACCGGGCCGACGTCGAGCGCATCCTGGAGACCGCCGAGGGCTTCGAGTCGGTCATGCACCGGGACGTCAAGAAGGTGCCGACGCTGCGCGGCCGCACCGTCATGAACGTCTTCTTCGAGTCGTCCACCCGTACGTCCAGCTCCTTCGAGCTGGCGGCCAAGCGCCTCTCGGCGGACACCGTCAACCTGAAGGCGTCGGGCTCGAGCGTCGACAAGGGCGAGTCGCTCAAGGACACGATCCTCACGCTCTCGGCATACGACCCCGACGTGATCGTGATCCGCCATCCGCAGGCCGGGGCGCCGGCGCTCGTCACGCGCCACACCGACGCCCACGTGATCAACGCCGGCGACGGCAAGCACCAGCATCCGACGCAGAGCCTGCTCGACCTCTACACGATCCGCAAAGCGCTTGGGCAGGTCGACGGGCTGCAGGTCGCCATCGTCGGCGACGTCCTGCACTCCCGGGTCGCGCGGTCGAACATCCAGGCGCTGCGCCTGCTCGGGGCCGATGTGCGGCTGGTGGGGCCGCCGGCCCTGATCCCGCGGGACGTCGTCGCGATGGGGGTCACCGTGTCGCACGACATCCGCGACATCGCGGAGGTCGACGTGGTGTATGTGCTTCGCATGCAGCGCGAGCGCATGCTCGAGGGCGCGAACTACGTGCCCTCACTCGCCGAGTACTCGGCGCTCTGGGGCGTCACCGCCGACCGCATCCGTCCCAGCCAGCTGGTCATGCACCCCGGGCCGATCAACCGCGGCGTCGAGATCGCCGCGGACGTCGCCGACAGCGCGAGCTCACGGATCGTCGACCAGGTGCGGGCCGGCCTCGTCACGCGGATGGCGGTGCTCTACGACCTGCTGACCGAGCCGACGACGCACGGTGGTCAGGCGGCCCTGCGCGCCGTCGAGCCGGCCGGGCAGGAGGTGGCCTGATGCGGCTGACACAGCGTGAGGCGCCTCCCGCGGACCTGCTGATCACCGGGGCGCGGCTGGTCGACGGCGCAAGCGGCCTCGAGGGTGTCCAGCTCGACGTGCGGATCGTCGAGGGGCGGATCGCCGAGATCGGCCCCTCCCTGACGGCTGAGGGCGTCGAGACCGTCGAGGCGGACGGGTTGACGATGACCCCCGGCCTCGTCGATCCCCACGTCCACCTCCGCACGCCGGGGGACGAGGACGAGGAGGACATCGCATCGGGCACGCGCGCCGCGGCTGCCGGCGGGTTCGTGACCATCCTGGCCATGCCGAACACCACCCCCGTGGTCGACTCGGCCGCGGTGCTGAACGGCCTGGTCACACGCGCGGCCGAGCAGGCGGTGGTCGGCACCGGGTTCTTTGCGGCCATCACGCTCGGCCTCGAGGGCCGGCAGCTCGTCGACATGGCGGATCTGGCGGCGCGCGGCGCCGTCGGCTTCTCCGACGACGGGCGGCCGGTGGAGCGGGCCGGCATGCTGCGCCGCGCGCTGCAGTACAGCGCCGTGACCGGGCTGAAGCTGTCGCTGCACGAGGAGGACCTGTCGCTGACCGCCGGCGCCCAGATGCACGAGGGCGCGGTGTCGGCCGAGCTGGGGCTGCACGGCTACCCGAGCATCGGTGAGAGCGTCATGGTCGGCCGTGACCTGCAGATCGCGCGCTACGAGGGAGCGCCGCTGCACCTCTGCCACATCTCCGCCGCCGAATCGGTCGCGGAGGTGCGCCGCGCCAAGGAGCTCGGGGTGGAGGTGACGGCCGAGGTTTCGCCCCACCACCTGTGCCTGACCGACGAGCTGGTGCGCGACCTCGACCCGTCGGTCAGCAAGATGAGCCCGCCGCTGCGCTCGGCGGCCGACCGGGCGGCGCTGATCGAAGCGCTCGCGGACGGCACGCTCGACTGCGTCGCCACCGACCACGCGCCCCACCACGCGCACGAGAAGGAGGTGCCGTTCGAGGCGGCGCCGAACGGGGTGATCGGTCTCGAGACGGCCTTCGCGGCGCTCTACACGGAGCTCGTCCAGCCGGGCCTGGTGCCGCTTGCGACGGTGGTCGAGCGGATGTCGCGCGGGCCGGCCGCCGCGTTCGGGCTGCCGGTGCCGGCGCTGCGCGCCGGTGAGCCCGCGAACCTGACACTCTGGAACCTCTCGGAGCGGTGGCTGGTGGGGCCGCCGTACGCATCACGATCGCGCAACTGCGCGTTCGCCGGCCGGATGCTGCAGGCGCGCTGCACGCTCACCGTCGCCGGGGGGTCCGTGGCCCACCGGATGGCCGAGGTGGCGCGGTGAGCGCGCTGCTGGTGCTCGAGGACGGAACGGTGCTCGAGGGCGAGGCGTACGGCGCGGCCGGCAGCGCGGTGGGCGAGCTCGTCTTCATCACCTCGATGACCGGCTACCAGGAGATCGTCACGGATCCCTCGTTCGCCGGCCAGATGGTCACCTTTACCCAGCCGATGATCGGCAACTACGGGGTGGAGCGTGACACGTCCGAGTCGGACCGCCCGCAGGCCAGGGCGGTGGTCGTGCGCGAAGGCCGAAACGCCACCCCCAACGGCCGTCAGGGGTTCTCCGACTGGCTGGCCCGCCACGGCGTCGTGGGCATCTCGGGCATCGACACGCGGATGCTGACGCGCCGCCTGCGCGACGGCGGCACGGTGCGTGCCGCGGTCGGGTCGGGCGGCGCGAGCGTCGAGCAGCTGCGGGCGCTGATCGACGGCGAGCCGCTGATGGCCGGTCAGGCGCTGGCCGCGGGTGTGTCCTGCCCGGAACCGGTCGAGCTGCCGGCGGTCGGCCGCGAGCGGGCGCACGTTGCGGTGCTCGACTACGGGGTGAAGCGGTCGATCGTGCGCATCCTCCGGGAGCGCGGCGCGCGCGTCACGGTGCTTCCGTGGGACGCGACCGCCGAACAGGTGCTCGAGGTCGCTCCCGACGGCGTGCTGCTCGGTAACGGGCCGGGCGATCCCGCCGCGCTGCCGGGCTGCACCTCCGAGATCCGCGACCTGGTCGAACGCGTGCCGGTGTTCGGCATCTGCCTCGGGCACCAGCTGCTGGGCCGGGCGCTCGGACTGGAGACGTTCAAGCTGCGGTTCGGGCACCGCGGTGCCAACCACCCCGTGCTCGACGTGGACTCGGGCCGGGTGCTCGTGACGGCGCAGAATCACGGGTTCGCCGTCCGGGTGCCGGAGGGCGGGGGAGACCTCGAGACGGACTTCGGGCCGGCCCGCGTGACGCATGTCTCGCTGTACGACGGAACGGTCGAGGGCCTCGCTCTGCGCGACCTCCCCGTCGCCTCCATGCAGTTCCACCCGGAGGCGAGCCCCGGCCCGCACGATGCGCGGGCCGCGCTCGAGCGGTTCGTCGACAGCCTGGCGGAGGTGCCCGTTGCCAAGGCGTGAGGACATCTCCACGGTGGCCGTGATCGGCTCCGGGCCGATCGTGATCGGCCAGGCATGCGAGTTCGACTACTCCGGCACGCAGGCGCTCCGCGTCCTGCGGGAGGAGGGGTACCGCACGGTGCTGATCAACTCCAACCCTGCCACGATCATGACCGATCCCGGCTGGGCCGACCGCACGTACCTCGAGCCGCTCGACCTGGACGGCGTGAGGGCGGTGCTGGAGGCCGAGCGCCCGGACGCGTTGCTGCCCACGCTCGGCGGCCAGACGGCGCTCAACCTCGCCTCGCTCCTGTCGGAGGCGGGCGTGCTCGACGAGCTCGGGATCGAGCTGATCGGGGCGTCGTACGACGCCATCCACTGCGCCGAGGACCGGGAGTCGTTCGCCAGGACGATGGACGCGATCGGGCTTCGCGTCCCGCACAGCACGATCGCCCACACGCTCGACGAGGCGCACGCGGCGCTCTCCGGCAGCCTGCAGCTTCCGGTGGTCATCCGCCCGGCGTTCACGCTTGGCGGGCAGGGTGGCGGGTTCGCCCGGACCCCCGAGCAGTTCGACGAGATCGTCCGGCGGGGGCTGCGGGAGAGCCCGATCACCCAGATCCTGCTCGAGGAGTCGGTCGCCGGCTGGGGCGAGTTCGAGCTGGAGGTGATCCGCGACCGGAATGACAACGTGGTGGTGATCTGCTCGATCGAGAACATCGACCCGATGGGGGTGCACACCGGCGACTCGGTGACCGTCGCGCCGGCCCAGACGCTGACCGACCGCGAGTATCAGGTGCTCAGGGACGCCTCCGCGGCCGTCATCCGGGCGGTGGGCGTCGAGACGGGCGGGTCGAACGTGCAGTTCGCCCTCAATCGCGAGACGGGCGAGCTGGTCGTGATCGAGATGAACCCGCGCGTCTCGCGCAGCTCGGCGCTGGCCTCGAAGGCGACGGGATACCCGATCGCGAAGGTGGCGACCAAGCTGGCCGTTGGCTACACCCTGGACGAGATCCCGAACGACATCACCGGCACGACCCCCGCGTCGTTCGAGCCGGCGCTCGACTACGTGGTCGTCAAGCTGCCGCGGTTCGCGTTCGAGAAGTTCCCGGGCGCCGACGCCGAGCTGACGACGCAGATGAAGTCGGTGGGCGAGGCGATGGGCATCGGCCGCACCTTCTGCGAGGCGTGGGGGAAAGCCATGCGAAGCCGCGAGCTGGACGGCACCAGCCGGCCGTCGGGCAGCGTGGCCAAAGGCAGCTGGGACAGGTTCGACGTGATCGCAGCCCGGCTGTCCGAGGGCGAGACGCCGCAGGCCCTGGCCGACGAGTCACACGTGCATCTGTGGTTCGTCGAGGAATGGGCCCGCGTGACGGAGGCGGAGCGCGGCCTGAGGGGATCGCCCCTCGAGGGCATCTCGCCGGGAGAGTGGCGGCGATCCAAGCGGCTCGGCATCGCGGACGCGCGCATCGCCGAGCTGACCGGCACCGCCGAGCGCGACGTCCGCCGCACCCGCCGTGCGGCTGGCGTGCGGCCGGTGTTCAAGGCGGTCGACAGCTGCGCGGCCGAGGTCGAGGCGCAGGCGCCCTACTACTACTCGGCCTACGAGATGGAGGACGAGCTGCGCCGCGGCGACCGCGAGAGCGTCGTCATCCTCGGCGCCGGGCCCAATCGCATCGGGCAGGGCATCGAGTTCGACTACTGCTGCGTCCAGGCCGCGCAGACCTATCGCGGGCTCGGCTACGACGCGGTGATGGTCAACTGCAACCCGGAGACCGTGTCGACCGACGCCGACTCCTCGGACCGCCTGTACTTCGAGCCGCTGACGGTGGAGGACGTGCTCGAGGTGATCGAGCGCGAGCAGCCGGTCGGCGTGGTCGCGCAGTTCGGCGGCCAGACGCCGCTGCGCCTGGCACGCCGGCTGGAGGAGGAGGGCGTCACGCTGCTCGGCACACCGTTCGAGGCGATCGACATCGCGGAGGACCGGGAGCGGTTCGGCACGGTGCTCGAAGAGCTGGGGCTCGAGGCGCCGGCATGGGGCATCGCGAACGATGTCGACGATGCCGCGCGCATCGCGCAGTCGATCGGCTACCCCGTGCTCGTGCGGCCGTCGTACGTGCTCGGCGGCCGCGAGATGCGGATCTGCTACGACGAGTCAATGCTGCGCGCGCGGCCGGTGCAGCCGGGGTCGCTGGTCGACCGCTTCGTCGAGGACGCGATCGAGGTCGACGTCGATGCCGTCTGCGACGGCAGCCGGGCATGGATCGGCGCGGTCATGCAGCACGTCGAGGAGGCCGGCGTTCACTCCGGGGATTCGGCCTGCGTGATCCCGACGCTCTCGCTCGGCGACGAGGTCGAGCGCGAGATCCGCGACCAGACCCGGGCCATCGCCATCGCCCTCGGCGTGCGCGGCCTGATCAACGTGCAGTTCGCGGTGCAGGGGTCCCGCGTCTTCGTGATCGAGGCCAACCCGCGCGCATCGCGGACGGTGCCGTTCGTCGCCAAGGCGACGGGACGCAACCTGGTGGAGGCGGCCTGCCGGGCAGCGCTCGGCCTTCCGGTCGATCTGGCCGAGGAGCCGCCCGACCACATCAGCGTCAAGGCCGCCGTGCTGCCGTTCCAGCGGTTCGTCGGCGCCGACCCGGCGCTTGGCCCGGAGATGCGCTCCACCGGCGAGGTGATGGGCATCGGGCCTGACTTCCCGACCGCGTTCGCAAAGGCCGAGCGCGCCGCCGGGCGTCCGCTCCCCGTGGAGGGCCGGGTGTTCCTGTCCGTCCGCGACGCCGACAAGGCCGCCGCGACGATGCTCGCGGCGCTGCTGCAGTCACTCGGCTTCGACCTGATCGCGACGGCGGGCACGGCGCTCGCGCTCCAACGGATCGGCATCCCGGTCGAGACCGTTCGCAAGGTCACCCAGGGGTCGCCGAACGTCGTCGACCTGATCCGCGAGTCCTCGATCAACCTGATCATCAACACGCCGTTCGGCCGCGGCGCGCGCACCGACGGGTACGAGATTCGCGAGGCGGCGATCCGGCATCAGATCCCGTGCATCACGACGCTCGCCGGAGCCTCGGCGGTGGTGCAGGCGATCGCACAGGCGCGAGCCGTTGCGCCGATCGCCCTCCAGGATCTTCATGCCGCGGCCGAAACGCATGCAGCTCGCTAGCCGCACGCTCCCGGTCTCGCGGGTCGAGGCGGTCGGCTCCTACACGCTGGTCGTGCTGCAGAACGACGGCGGCGACACCGGCGTTCCCGGGCAGTTCTTCATGCTTCGGGCACAGCCCGAGCCGGCGGCGGCGTACCTGCCACGGGCGCTTTCCGCCGCGTGGGCGGACGACGACGAGATCGCCTTCCTGATGGACGTGCGCGGCGCGGGAACCACCTCGCTGGTCACGGCGTCCGAGGTGACCGTGACTGGCCCGCTCGGCCACGGCTTTCCGCCCGCCGACGGCCCGGCGATCCTGGTCGGCGGCGGGATCGGGGCGGCGATCCTGCCGTGGCTCGTGCGGACGCTTCCCGGTCCCGTCACGACCGTGCTCGGCTTTCGCCAGGAGTCGCAGGCCGTATGCGCAGCGCTGGTCGACCCCGACGCCACGGTCGTGCTCGAGCCGACCTACGTGACAGAGCCACTCGCGCGCCTGCTTCCGGCCGAGGCGACCGTCTATGCGTGCGGCCCCGATCCCATGCTGAAGGCGGTCGCGGCGCTCTGCGCCGAGCATGGGGCTCGGTGCCTGCTGGCCATGGAGGCCGCGATGGCGTGCGGGTTCGGTGCGTGCTACGGCTGTGCAGTCGAGCTCGACGGGGTCTGGAAACGGTTGTGCATCGAAGGCCCGGTGGTCGAGGCGGAGCGCATCCTGGCGGGGCGCGCCGGTGGCTAGCCCGCTCGCTGTCCGGTTCTGCGGCATCGACCTGGCGCATCCGATCGTGAACGGCTCCGGGACGCTGGACGCGCTGGCGGCCGGGACGCTGGGCGTGTCGGCGTTCGTCACCAAGACCGTGACGCTGCGGCCTCGCGCCGGGAACCCGCCGCAGCGGATCGGCGAGACGCCCGCCGGAATGGTCAACTCCATCGGTCTGGCGAATCCGGGCCTGGAGCGGTTCTGCGAGCAGGACCTGCCGCGGCTGGCGGGCCTCGGCGTGCCGGTCATCGTCAGCCTTGGGGGCTGGAGCCGCGAGGAATACGCGACGGCGGTGCGGCGCGTCGGAGCTGACCCCGCCGTCGCGGCCGTCGAGCTGAACGTCTCGTGCCCGAACGTCGACACCGGCTGCATATCGATCGGCACCGACCCGGCCGAGACGCGAGCGCTGCTCGAGCGCTGCCGCGCGGAGACGGACGCGCCGCTGCTCGCCAAGCTGACCCCCAGCGTGGCCGACGTGTCCGCGGTCGCCCTGGCCGCCGCGGAGGGCGGCGCTGACGGGCTGGTGCTGATCAACACCGTTCGCGGCATGGCGATCGATCGCAGCACCCTGCGCCCGCTGCTCGGCGGCGGTGGCGGCGGGCTTTCCGGCCCGGCCATCAAGCCCGTCGCCCTGCACGCGGTGTATCACGCCCGCGAGGTCACCGGGTTGCCCATCATCGGGCTGGGCGGCGTGCAATCCGCGCAGGACTGCGTCGAATTCGCGGCCGCCGGAGCCTCGGTCGTGGGTGTCGGCACCGCGCTCTTCCGCGACCCGGGACTGGTGGCACGGGTGGTCGCCGATTTGCCCGCCGTGCTCGCCGGCCACGGCGTTTCCACCCTTGACGACATCGTCGGAAGCGCGCACCAGGGCCAACCTAAGGCTGTACTCGAGGTTGATGGACGGGGTTGAGAAAACCGCCTATTTTGGCGGTTTGATGCCCCTTGCGCGGGGGGCCAGCCGTGGTATCATCGCCCCGCACGATGCCCCAGCTCCTCTCGCAGGCCCCCTCCCGTTCCCTCGACCAGCGACTCGACGCTCTCGACCGAGCGAACCGGATTCGGGTGCAGCGGGCGCAGCTCAAGCGCGCGCTCAAGGCCGGCGGGACGACCTTCGACCAGATCCTGCTCGACCCGCCCGACTACGTGCTCACCGCGAAGGTGTACGACATGCTGCTGGCGGTGCCGCGGCTCGGCCGCGTGCGCGCGGGCCGGCTCCTCACCCAGTGCCGCATCAGCCAGTCGAAGACGATCGGCGGGCTGTCCGAGCGGCAGCGCGGCGAGCTGGTCGAGCTCTTCAACTCCTGAGCGCCGGGGGCACCGCGTGACCGGCCGGCGAGGGGGCCGGCTGTTCGTCGTCTCCGGGCCGTCCGGGGTCGGCAAGGGCACGTTGATCGCACGCGCGCGCGAAGCCGTGCCGGATCTCGAGCTGGCGACATCCGCGACCACGCGGCCCGTCCGCCCCGGTGAGCTGGACGGGCGGGAGTACCACTTCCTCACGGCGGAGGAGTTCGACGCCCGGGTGCGGCAGGGCGAGTTCCTCGAGCATGTAGAATTCGCCGGCAACCGGTACGGCACGCTGCGCAGCGAGGTCGACCGGCGGCTGGCCGACGGCTCGAGCGTGATACTCGAGATCGACGTGCCGGGCGCCCGGGCGATCGAGCGGCACATGCCGGACGCGGTGCTGGTGTTCATCGCACCACCGGACGTCGCTGACCTCGAGACGCGCCTGACCGCGCGGGGGACGAACTCCCCCGAGGACATCGCCACCCGGCTGCGGATCGCCAGGGCCGAGCTGGACGCGCGCGACGGTTTCGCGCACGTGATCGTGAACGACGACGTCGACAGAGCCGCTGCGGAGCTGACAGAGCTGATCCGCGCCGCGCTCGCCGAGTGAGGAGAAGGCCATGATCTATCCCAAGGTCGATGTGCTGCTCGAGCATGTGGACAGCAAGTACGCGCTCGTGATCGCCGCCGCCAAGCGCGCCCGGCAGATCAACGACTACCACCACCAGCTGGGCGAGGGCAGCTTCGAGGGCTTCGCGCCACCGCTGATCGAGTCGCGCTCCAAGAACTTCCTGACGATGGCGCTCGAGGAGATCGCCGAGGGCAAGCTGGAGGTCTCGACGTCCGACGCGAACGCCCGCGAGACCTCGCGCTGACCCACCCGGGCGTCACCGACTCGTTACCGTAGGGCGGTCTCCCGGCCCTACACTTCCGCAATGATCATGGTGGGGGTGAGCGGGGGCGTCGCGGCGTACAAGACCTGTGAGCTCGTTCGGCTGCTGATCCGCGCGGGCCGCACCGTGCAGGTCGTGATGACGCCCGACGCCGAGCGGTTCGTCGGCCCCACGACGTTCGCGGCGCTCTCGCGCCGCCCGGTCCTGACCGATGCGTCTGCGGACGTGTTCCCGCACCTCGAGGCGTCGCGCGATGCCGAGCTGTTCTGCATCGCCCCCACGAGCGCCACCACGCTGGCCCGCATCGCACGCGGCGAGGCGCCCAACGTGCTGACCCAGTCCGTTCTCGCCTTCCGGGGCCCGCTGCTCGTCGCACCGGCGATGAACCCGCGCATGTGGTCGGCGGGCGCCACCCGGGACAACGTCGACCTGCTGCGCGCCCGCGGCGTCGAGCTGATCGGCCCCGAGGCGGGGGAGATGGCCGAGGGCGAGCACGGGAGCGGACGGATGTCGGAGCCCGAACAGATCGCGACGCGGATCGAGCAGCGGCTGACGGCTCTGCACGCACTGGACGGCAGGCGGGTGCTCGTCACCGCCGGCGGCACCCGCGAGCCGCTCGACTCGGTGCGGTACCTGGGGAACCGCTCCAGCGGTCGCATGGGGGTCGCCGTCGCCGACGAGGCCGCCCGGCGGGGCGCGGCCGTGACGTTGGTGCTCGCGGCGGCGACGGCCTCCCCATCCGCGCCGATGCGCACGGTGCGCGTGGAGACGGCGGCGCAGCTCCGCGATGCGACGATGGCCGAGTCCGCGGACGCCGACGTGGTCGTCATGTCGGCCGCCGTGGCCGACTACCGGCCGGCCGCACCGGTGGACGGGAAGCGGGCCAAGGACGGGGCGGGCTGGACGGTCGAGCTCGAGCCGACCGCCGACATCCTGGCCGAGCTGGGGGCGCAGTCACGCCCGGGCCGGCTGCTGATCGGCTTTGCGGCCGAGCACGGCGACGGAGCGGTCGAGCGCGCCCGCGCGAAGCTCGACCGCAAGGCGGCCGATATGGTCGTGGTGAACGACATCAGCCGTAGCGACATCGGGTTCGACAGCGATCTCAACGAAATCGTGCTTGTGACGTCCAAGGGTGACACGCTGATCTCACGACGTTCCAAGCAGGCGTGCGCGGCGGCCATCCTGGACTGGGTTGCGAACCAGCCGGCGGCCGTATCCGTAGAGCAGCGTACGACGGTCTGACGAGAGGACACTTCTGTGGGAGCACACGAACTGCACGACACGACGCCGTCCCGGGCGATCGCGGCCGCCGCCGACACCGCGCGCCGCGTGATCGACAACGTCGCGCATGTCATCCATGCGCCCGAGAACCTGCTGGAGCGGTGCGTGCTGGCCATGCTGTGCGAGGGCCACGCCATCCTCGAGGACTTTCCGGGCGTCGGCAAGACGATGCTGGCCAAGTCGCTCGCACGGTCGCTCGACTGCGAGTTCGCCCGCATCCAGGCGACGCCGGACCTGCTCCCATCAGACATCACGGGAGTCAACGTCTACAACCTGCAGGCGAACGAGTTCGAGTTCCGGCCTGGGCCGGTGTTCGCGAACCTGGTGCTCGTGGACGAGATCAACCGCGCCAGCCCCAAGACGCAGTCGGCGCTGCTCGAGTGCATGCAGGAGGGGCAGGTGACGGTCGACGGCGCCACCCACCGCCTCGCGCGGCCGTTCATGGTGATCGCCACGCAGAACCCGATCGAATACGAGGGCACCTTCCCGCTGCCCGAGGCCCAGCTCGACCGTTTCACGATGCGGCTGCACCTCGGCTATCCGTCCATCGCCGAGGAGGCCCGGATGCTCGCCGAGCACGCCGCGTCCGAGCCGCTGGAACGCCTCGAGCCGGTCGCGTCCGCCGCCGACCTCGAGACCGCGATCGAGGCGGTCAAGCAGGTGTACGTCGAGGACAGCCTCAACCGCTACGTGGTCGCCATCCTCCGCCAGACCCGCGCGGACTCCCGTCTCGCCCTCGGCACGAGCCCCCGCGCGGGCATCGCGCTGCTGCGGGTTGCCAAGGCGTATGCGGTGATGCGCGGGCGCGAGTACGTGATCCCGGCCGACGTCAAGGACGTGGCCTCGGACGTGCTCGCCCACCGCGTGATCCTGGCGGCGGACGCCCGCACGGGCGGGGCCGAGGCCGTGGATTTGATCAGGGAGGCGGTCGAGCGCACGCCGGTGCCGGTCTAGGCATGGAGGATCGATGACCAGCCGCGGCACTGGACTGCTCCTGCTCGCCTGCGGCCTCTACATCGCGTCCTGGGGCTTCGGCACCACCGCGATGTACCCGGTGGCGGTGGGCCTGTTCGCCGCGCCCCTGCTGGCCTGGCTGTGGGTGCGGCTGACCGCGCGTCCGACCAACCTGCGGCGACGGACCGGGCACCGGGAGCTCGTCGAGGGCGGCCGCGTGGTCGTCGAGGTGTCCGTGCGCGGTGAAGGCGGCCTGCTGCCGGCACGGGCGACGATGGTGGAGCAGGTGGGCGACATCGGCGTGCAGGAGGTGCCGCTCCGCCACCGCGGCCATGCGCTGACGGGCCGCTACGTGATCGATCCCGCGCCACGCGGGCGCTACACGCTGGCGGCCGCAGAGCTGCGGGTGGACGATCCGCTCGGCCTGGCCGAGTCGCGCACGCCGCTCGAGCGGTCGGACACGCTGCTCGTCTACCCCCGCGTCCACGCCCTCGACGGGCTCTTCACCGACTCGGGCACCGCCGGGGGCGACGAGGGCCGCGCGCTGCTCCACCGTACGGCCGGCTACGACCTCCATTCGATCAGGGACTTCCAGCAGGGCGAGAGCCTGCGCCGCGTGCACTGGCGATCGACCGCCAAGCGCCGGAAGCTCATGGTCAAGGAACTGACGGAGCTGCCGCGGGACGAGTCCGCGGTGCTGCTCGACTGCGACCGCACGGCCGAGGTGGGCGCACCCGGGTCGAGTAGCTTCGACGCCCAGGTGCGCGCGGCGGCCTCGCTGTTGAACCGCATGATCGAGGCGGGCCAGCGGTGCTCCCTCGTGATTCATGGCAGCACCCGCCGCCGGATCCGGATCCAGGCCGGCGGCGGCGACTGGGGCACGGCGCTCGCCGCGCTCGCCGCCGTGCGGGCGGACGCGCACCGCCCGCTGGCGGCGATGCTGACCGACGCACTCGGCGCGGCCGGAGCGGCCGAGGCGATCGACGCCGCCCGGCTGTACATCGTCACGGCCGCGATCAACCCCCAGATGGCGAGCCGTGTCCTCGCGCTGCGCTCCGCACGGCGGGACGCCGCGGTGGTGTGGATCGACGCACCCTCGTTCGCAGGCGTCGACCGCATGCCCGGAAGCGCCGACGCGGCCGCGCTGCAGCTCGTCTCCGCCGGCGTGCCGGTCGCCAGGCTGGCGGCGGACGGCGACGTCGGCGAGGTGCTCTCCTCGGCGATGGCACGGAAGGCGCTGCGTGGCTGAGCGCCTGGTCGTCGTCGCGGCGGTGGCCGTCTTCAGCGCATGGCACTGGCAGCGCCTGGAGCGGCCGGGGATCTCGGCGGCCGAGATGGCGCTGCTGATCCTGCTCGCCGTGGTTCCCGCGGTGCTGCTCGTGCGCGGCAGGTGGCTGGCCGGCGCCACGGCGGGGGTGGCAGCGCTCGGCCTCGCGGTCTGGCGCGCCTTCGGCTACCTGCCGTGGGACCGCGGGCACGCCGCCTACCCGGTGCGTCTGGCATCGGGCATCGAGGACGGCGCCAAGGCCTGGTTCGACACCATCACGCCGTTCGATCCAGGCCGGTTCTCCCAGACCGACGGCCTGGTGCAGCTGTCGTTCGTGCTGCTGCTCGCGGTGTTCGCCTGGCTGCTGCTCGACGGCCGGTTCGCCCTGACCGCCGTCGCGGGCGCCTTCGCGCTGTTCTCGATCCCGAGCACGGCGGTGGGGATGGGGGAACGCGGACTGCGCGCAGCGATCTTCCTCGTGCTCGCGCTGGCGATCCTCGCGGTCTGCCAGCGGCGTGTGCCGATCGGAGGCTCGGCCCTCGGCCAGCTGGGGGCGCTCGCGGCCGCGACCGTCGTGGCCGGGGTGATCGTCGGCTCGGCGCCGGGCGTCGCGAAGGGCGCGTTCTTCGACTGGCGGCACTGGAACCCGCTGGCCGGAGATGGCCCCCGCCTGAGCGTCGGCTACGTCTGGAACGAGACGTTCGGCCCGCTGCACTTCCCCCGGACGCCGACGACGATGTTCACGGTGTCCTCGATCGACCCGCACTACTGGAAGGCGGGCGTGCTGACGAGGTTCGACGGCACGACGTGGGTCGAGCAGCCGGCCATCCAGCAGCCGTTCCACCAGAGCGACAGCGTTGCCGCGGCACCCTCCATGCTTCCGCCGAACGCGCAACAGCATCTGCGGAAGAAGGACGTCGTCGAGGTCGGCGTCAAGGTGGACGGGCTCGCCGACGAGCACATCATCGCGACCGGCCAGCCGATGCGTTTCGATCTCACCTCCGGCCGGATCGACGGGAACCTGACGACCGACGATACGGTGCTGACGAGCGCGGATCTGCCCCGGGATGCCACCTACACCGTCCACGCGTACTCGCCGAATCCGACCTTCAAGCAGCTGTCCGACGCCGGCACGAGCTTCCCCGCGGGCATCGTCGACGACGTCGTCGTGAACGGCGGGCAGATACCGGTGTGGGGGAGCGGCTCCCGGTCGGTCAAGGTGCCGATCGACCCGAGCCTCGTTGCGGCGGCCAACCGCGTCTGGCACGCATCCGGCGCGGACGAGCGGTCGCTGACGGAGTACGGCGCCGTCGCCTCCGTCGAGTCGTACTTCCACGGCAAGGGCTTCCACTACGACCAGACGCCGCCCCGCGGGAGCGGCCCGGTGCTGGCCGACTTCATGCTGCGCTCCCACAGCGGGTACTGCCAGATGTTCTCCGGCGCGATGGCGCTCGTGCTGCGGCTGCACGGCATTCCGGCACGGGTGGCGTTCGGCTTCACCGAGGGCCACGAGACGACCAGCGGCGACTACAAGGTGCTCGACCGCGACGCACACGCGTGGGTCGAGGCGTACTTCCCAGGCTACGGATGGATGCCGTTCGAGCCGACACCCACCCGGCGGCTGCCGGCGCAGACGTCGACCACGAACGCGAACTGGCAGCAGTTCGTCGGCGATCTGCGCAGCGCCCAGACCGGGCACCTGTCCAAGCAGCTGCAACGGCTGCTGCCGTCCGACCCGACGAAGGGACGCGGCGACACCGTCCCGTCGAAGCGCGGGCATGGGCGCGGGGGATCCGGCCCGGTGACCGCCGCGCCGGCCCGCGGGCACACGAGCTTCTTCCTGTGGGCGGTCTCGGCGTCCCTGGTGCTCGTGCTGGTGCTCGCGGCCGTCAAGCTTGCAGCTGTCAAGTGGCGCTACCTGCGGCGCGGGCCGCGGGGCCAGGCGTCCGCCGCCTACCACGAGCTCTCGACGTACATGGGGGATCAGGGAGTGGCCGTGCCGGCCAATGCGACGTTCGAGGAGCTTGCGCGGATCGTCGACCACACCTGGGGCGTCGACGCGACCGACCTGGCCACTGCCGGAAGCGCCGCGCGGTATGCACCCCCCGGCGTCGCTCGCCAGGCCGGTCGCCAGGTGCGGCCGGCGCTTCGCCGGATCCGCCGCGAGCTGCGCTCGACGCTCAGCCTCCGAGAGCGGGCCGTGGGCGCGCTGCGGCTGCGTTCGATGCTCGCCCAGACGACGCATTTCGAGTGACCGGCGCGGGCTGCGGGGGTATTTGCCCGCGTAGCTATCGTGAAGACGGGGTCCGATCCGACCGATGATTCCGGGAAGGCAGCAGATGCACCACGACGAGAACACCTACGACCTGTTCCAGCGGGGGCGGGCGCATCTCGGGCGCGGCGACAACGCGCAGGCGATGGTGTCGCTCGAGAAGGCGAAGCGCCGCGAGCCGGACAAGACGTCGATCCGCGAAGCGCTCGGCCTGGCGTATCTGCGCCTGCATCGCTACCGCGAGGCGGCGGCGGAGTTCGAGTACATCCTGGACGCCGCGCCGGCGGACGACTACGCGCACTACTGCATGGGCCGGTGCCTGACGCGGATGGGGGAGGACGGCCTGGCGGCGGGGCATTACAAGATGGCGCTGTGGCTGCGCCCCGACGTCGACTACTACCGCGAAGCGGTCGACCGGCTCTCGGCCTGACGGCGGCCGGCTCCTCCCGCAACCACGCAACGGGGGCGTGGCGAGAGCGTGACGCCGGCCGGCTCGGGCTCAGAGCCCTTTTCGGGCCGAAAGCGGACGCTGGAGGGGCCACGGCGCAACATCCGCGCCGCGTCGTGCACCGCCGCGCAACGATTCCGCACCTGCGGCCGACACGGGCTCTGAGCCCTTTTCCGGCCCAAAGCGGACGCTGCGGCCGCGATCAGTGTCCGCCGTCGTCGATCCAGATCGTGACCGGGCCGTCGTTCACCAGCGCGACCCGCATGTGCGCGCCGAAGCGGCCGGTCTGCACCGGCAGCCCGAGCGTGCGCAGCTCGTCCGCGACGGTGTCGACGAGCTGCTGGGCGAGCCCCGCCTCAGCCGCTCCCGTGAGCCCGGGCCGGTTGCCGCGCGAAACGTCGGCGTAGAGGGTGAACTGGGATACCACAAGCACCTCGCCGCCTGTATCCGCGACCGAGCGGTTCATGCGCCCCCGGTCGTCGGCGAAGATCCGCAGCCGCGCGATCTTCCCGGCCACCCGGCGCGCGCCCCGCTCGTCGTCGCCGGCACCCGCGGCGACCAGCACCAGCAGCCCTGCCCCGATCGCTGCTATCCGCTCGCCGTCCACCTCGACAGAGGCCTCGGCAACCCGCTGCAGCAGCGCCCGCATGCCGTCCCGTTTCACCCCCTGCGGGGAAGTCCCTGCTATTCTTCCGGTCTCTGTCAGTGTGAGAGGGCGGGCCGAGCAGGTGGGTGCGAACCCACTTTTTTTTCGCCCTCATGGCCATATCGAGGAGGTGCAGATGGGACGCTCAGCAGAGCTGGCGCAGCAGATCGAGACCACCCTCCGGGACCGGATTCCGGAGGTCGAAGTGCTGCTCGCGGAGCAGCCCACGCCCGGACTCGTCCGCGTCACCATCGACCGCCCCGGCGGTGCCGTGGATCTCGACCTCTGCGAGCGCGTGACGCGCGAGCTGTCGGCGATCCGCGCGCGGTACGCACTCGAGGTGTCCTCGCCGGGCATCGAGCGGCCGCTGGTCACTCCGGAGCACTACCGGCGCGCGGTCGGCAGCCGCGTGCACGTGCGGACGGAGCGGCCGGTCGACGGCCGCAAGCAGTTCACTGGCACGTTGATCGACGCAAGGAACGACGAGATCGAGATCGACCTCGACGGCGAGCGCGCGAGCCTGCCCTACGCGGCGATCCGCCGCGGGAATCTGGTCGCGCAGGTGGGAGGCACCCGGTGAGCAAGGAACTCTTGGAGGGCGTGAAGCTGCTCGAGAAGGAGCGCGGGATCGAGGCGGAGACGCTGCTGTCCGCGATCGAGGAGGCGCTGCTCGCGGCATACAAGAAGATGCCCGACGCACGCCATCCCGTCCGCGTCGATCTCGACCGCGAGTCCGGCGACTACGTCGTGTGGTCGGTGGCGCCCGAGGCCTGGGAGTCGTATCTCGAGGCGCACCCGCACCACCGTCCGGTCGAGCCGGCGGAGGACGAGGTCGTCGAGACGCCGCCGATGGACGGCGAGCAGCCGGCCGAGGAGGAGCCCGAGCCCGAGATCGAGTGGGACTGGTTCCAGCCCTCGCACATGGTCGACGTCACACCCGAGGGCTTCAGCCGGATCGCCGGCCAGACCGCCAAGCAGGTGCTGCGCCAGCGCATTCACGAGGCGGAGCGCTCGATCATGTACGACGAGTACGCCGACCGCGTCGGCGAGATCGTCACCGGCATCGTCCAGCAGGACGACAACCGCTACGCGTTCGTCGATCTCGGCAAGATGGAGGCGATCCTGCCCGGCTCCGAGAAGGTGCCGGGAGAGCGCTACGAGCAGGGCAGCCGCATCAAGGCCGTCATCATCGAGGTGCGCTCGGAGGGCAAGGGGCCGCAGGTCGTGCTGTCGCGCCGCAGCGACGAGCTGATCCGCCAGCTGTTCGAGCTGGAGGTGCCCGAGATCGCCGACGGCCTGGTCACGATCCGCGCGGTTGCCCGCGAGCCCGGCTACCGGGCGAAGATCGCGGTCGAATCGCGCGTCCAGGGCGTCGACCCGGTCGGCGCCTGCGTCGGCCCGCGCGGGTCGCGCGTCCGTATGGTCGTGTCCGAGCTGCGGGGCGAGAAGATCGACATCATCCCGTACAACGACGAGCCCGCGCGCTTCGTCGCGAAGGCGCTCGCGCCCGCGAAGGTGCGCGAGGTGTACGTGGACGACGACGCCCAGCAGGCGACGGTGGTCGTGCCCGACGGGGAGCTCTCGCTCGCCATCGGCAAGGAGGGGCTGAACGCCCGCCTGGCCCACCGGCTGACCGGTTGGCGCATCGACATCGTGTCCGAGACGGAGCACTACGCCGAGGCCGAGGACGTGCCGTACACGGGCGCCGAGGGCGAGGACGACGAGTTCCCCGGCCGCTGCATCGCGGTCACCTCGTCGGGCAAGCGGTGCCCGAACCAGGCGCTGGACGGCAGCCGCTACTGCGGCGTGCCGGCGCACCGCGAGCTGGCGGCCAAGGAGGAGGGAGCAGCCGCGTCGTAGGCGACCCGATCAGGCAGTGCGCCGGCTGCGGCCGGCGCCGCCCGAAGGCAGATCTGGTGCGGTTCACGGTTGCGGGCAGCACGATCGTGGCCGATGCCACCGGACGTCTGCCGGGGCGCGGCGCCTACCTGTGCCCGGACCGGAGCTGTCTCCGCCAGGCGCTCAAGCGCGGCGCGCTCCCCCGGCGCCTGCGAGCGGCCGCGGGGGCGGCGAACGGACTCGAGGATTGGCTCGCTCGTGAAGGCGAGCCCCATGGTTGGAAGGAAGTGAGGTGAGATGGCAAAGAAGACGGTGACCGACATCGCCCGCGAACAGGGCGTCACAGAGGCCGAGGTCAAGGAAAAGCTCGATGCTGCCGGCGCCGGAGGGCAGGCCGACGATTTGGTCGACGACGACGACGTCCGCCGGGCGTTCGGCGTGAAGGCGACCGTTCCCGCGCAGGAGCCGGGACAGCCGGCACGACACCCGCGGCCACAGCGCGGCGCCCAGCCGGGCCGTCGCCGGCGCGTGGTGATCGATTCGCAGGCCGGCCGCCGGCCAGGGCAGAAGCGCGAGCGGGGCGGCCCACGGCCCGAGGTCAAGCGCGAGCCCGAGGTGCCGGCGGGGCCGGTCAAGGTCGAGTCCGGCGTGACCGTCAAGGATCTCGCCGAGAAGCTCGGCATCAGCCCCGCCAAGATCATCACCTACATGATGGGCGAGGGCCAGATGGTCACGCTGACCGTCTCGCTCTCGGACGACGACGTCCAGCTGATCGGACTCGAATTCGGCCGCGAGGTGATCATCCAGCACGCCGCCGACGAGGAGGAAGCGGCGGAGGAGGCGGCCTACGACGACGCCCCGGAGTCGCTGCAGCAGCGCCCGCCGGTCGTCACGATCATGGGCCACGTCGACCACGGCAAGACGACGCTCCTGGATGCGATCCGCGAGTCGTCCGTCGTCGAGACGGAGGCCGGCGGCATCACGCAGCACATCGGCGCCTACCAGGTCGACGTGGACGGCGGCCGCAAGGTCACCTTCCTCGACACGCCGGGCCACGAGGCGTTCACCGCCATGCGCGCCCGCGGCGCGAAGGTCACCGACGTGGCCGTGCTGGTCGTGGCCGCGGATGACGGCGTCATGCCGCAGACCGTCGAGGCCATCGACCACGCCAAGGCGGCCGAGGTGCCGATCGTCGTGGCGGTGAACAAGATCGACAAGGAGGACGCGAACCCCGAGCGGGTGCGCGGCGAGCTCGTGAACCAGGGCCTCCAGCCGGAGGAGTGGGGCGGCGAGACGATCTTCGTCGACGTTTCCGCGAAGGCCAAGGAGAACCTCGACCAGCTGCTGGAGATGCTCCTGCTGCAGGCCGACGTGCTCGAGCTGAAGGCCAACCCGAACGCCCCGGCCAGCGGCGTGATCATCGAGTCGCGCCTCGACGTCGGCCGCGGGCCGATCGCGACCCTGCTCGTCCAGCGCGGCACGCTGCGCGTCGGTGACGCGGTCGTCGCCGGCGACGCATGGGGCCGCGTGAAGGCGCTGAACGACGCCAACGGGAAGCGCGTCAAGGACGCTGGGCCGGCCGTGCCGGTCGAGATCCTCGGCTTCGACAAGCCGCCGCCTGCGGGCGAGCTGTGCAAGGTCGTCGAGAACGACCGCGTCGCACGCCAGGTCGCACAGAAGCGCGCCCAGCGCTTGCGCACCGAGATGCTCGCCCGCCGCAGCAAGGCGGTCAGCCTGGAGGACCTGTTCTCCGCCGTCCAGGAGGGCGCGGTGCAGGAGCTCGGCCTGATCATCAAGGCGGACGTCCAGGGCTCGGTCGAGGCCGCCGAGGGCGAGATCGCGAAGATCCAGCACCCGGAGGTCACCGTCAGCGTGATCCACTCGGGCGTCGGCGGCATCACGGCCAGCGACATCAACCTGGCGGCCGCGTCGAACGCGATCGTGGTCGGCTTCAACGTCCGCCCGAACGCCGAGGCCAAGGCGCTTGCCGACCGCGAGGGTGTCGACATCCGCACCTACCGGGTGATCTACCAGCTCACCGAGGACATCCAGCAGGCCCTGATCGGCATGCTGACGCCCGAGCAGGTGGAGGAGGTGATCGGCGAGGTCGAGGTGCGCCAGACGTTCAAGGTCTCCCGCCTCGGGACGATCGCCGGCTGCATGGTCACCAGCGGAACCGTCACCCGTGGCGCTCAGGTGCGCCTGCTCCGGGACGGCACGATCGTGCACGACGGCCGGATCGGCACGCTGCGGCGCTTCCAGGACGACGTCCGCGAGGTGCAGCAGGGCTTCGAGTGCGGCCTCACGATCGACGGCTACAACGACATCAAGGACGGCGACGTGCTCGAGGTCTACACGGTGCGTGAGGTCGCCCGCACGGCCTAGCGTACGAGCCGCTCGAGCCCGATGCCGCTGACGAGCAGGCGCTCGCGGCGGTCCGACAGCAGGCGCTGCGTCCAGTCGACCGTTCCGCCGTCGGCGACGGACAGCCGCTGCCCGGCCAGCTCGACGTCGATGTTCAGCATCACGCCCGCGTAGTACCCGACCGCCGCCAGGCGGCCGGGGCGGAACCCGAGCGACACGTCGGGGTGCCGTTCGCGAAGCGGTCCCAGCAGGCCCTCGGCGATTGCCGCCGAAAGCGGTGCGTCGCCGGGATCCTCGGTGAACCGCGGGACGGGGATGCCCGCGGCAGCGAGCACGTCCTCTCCCTCGGCGTCGGCGGCGCGCGCCCGCTCGGCCAGGCCGCGGAGGTCGTGGCCCCCGGCCCGGCAGGCGCGCCCCAGCCACACGGTGTCGGTCAGCTCGACCGTCACAGCGCCGATCGCCCGGCCAGACGCGCGCATACGGGCGATTGCGTCCAGGTACACCGTCAGGTGGGCGCCGAGGGCGCGGACCGCGAACCCATGTGCCGGCTCCGAGCGCCCGGCCGAGACCAGCGAGAACAGCGCAAAGTGCTGGTGCCACGGCGGCTGGAACCGCTGCATGCGCAGCACCCGGGACACGGCGCCGAGCGACGGGGCGGCCTCTCCGCCGCGACGGCGGAGGGCCGCCTCGATGGCGAGGACGGTGGTCGGATCCGCGAGCACCTCGGTGCCGCGGACGGTCGCAAGCGACCGGTTCTGGTCGATCCCGGCCAGCACGGTGTTGATGCCGCCGGGGGCGACCGGCGAGAGGGCCAGCAGCTCGAAGCCCGACGCTGCAGCGATCGCGTGGCTCTCGGCGTCGTGGAGCGCAGGGACGTCGACCCGGGCCGGCTGCAGGGTCCGGGCGCGCATGCGGTCGTGCAGCAGCGCGGCCGGGGTGCGTGCCGCGCTTCGCCGCCGCGTGAGGTGCAGGAGCAGCGACCGGCGATCGCTCTCCGGCATGCGCTCCAGCGCGTCGATCGCCTCGCCGGCTCCCCGCCTGCGCAGGCGCCCGATCACCGGGTCGTCGGTCACGACGCCACGGCCGTTCCCTCGAACAGCTCACGCACGTCCTCGCCCGCCCCCAGCAGCAGCACCTCGTCGCCGGCGCTGAGCACGGTGCTTCCGCGCGGCTGGCGGGCCGCCCCGTCGCGGATCAGCAGGCTGATCCACGGCTGCCGGCCCAGTGCGAGATCGCGGATGGCGACGCCGTCGGCCGGCGCTCCCGCCGCGACCACGTAGCGGCGCACACCGCGCGGCTCGTCGCGCAGCCGCACCGACACGTGCCACGGCTCCTGGCCGGTCTCAGTCATGGGCACGCCGGCAGCGCGCGCGACGGTGGACACGAGCGAGCCCTGCACGACCACCGAGAACATCACGACGACGAACACGATGCCGTAGATCCGCTGCGCCTGCTCGGCACCGTCGAGTAGCGCAAAAGCGGCGAGCAGGATCGGCACGGCGCCGCGCAGCCCGGCCCAGGACACGAACACCTTTTCGCCCGCGCGCAGGTCGGCGCGCGAGAGCAACGCCACCACCACGAGCGGGCGGACGAGGAACGTGAGGGCCGCGGCGATCACCAGCCCGTCCAGCCAGACGTTGCGCAGGTCGAGCGACCCGATGTCGATGGTGAGGCCGAGTGCGACGAACACGACGATCTCACCCAGGCTCGCCAACACGGACGTGACGTGCTCGATCTCGTACTTGTACGGGGCGCGGATGTCGCCCACCAGCACGCCGGCCACGAACACCGCCAGGAACCCCGACCCGTGCAGCGCGCCGGCCAGGCCGTAGACGATGCCGGCGCCGGCGAGCGCCTGGAGCGGGTAGAGCGCCTCGTCGGGCAGCGTCAGGCGACGCATCGCGCGGCCGAGCAGCAGGCCGCCGGCGACGCCGACGATCAGTCCCACCGTCATCTGGAGCGCAAAGTCCGAGAGGATGGTGGTCAGGCCGGTGCCGCCGCTGTCCGCCGCGTCCAGCAGCCCGATCACGAGCGCGATGCCGACCGGGTCGTTGACGCCGGACTCGCCCTTCAGGATGTCGTCGCTGCGGCCGGCGACCTCGCGGCCGCTCAGCACGGAGAACATCACCGCCGGGTCGGTGGGCGCGACGGCGGCGCCGATCAGCAGCGACGGCGTCCACGGGAGGCCCAGCACCACGTGGATGAACACGGACAGCAGCCCGGCGACGGCGAACGTCCCGGGGACGCCGAGCAGCACCATCGGCCACAGCGAGCGCCGGAACCGCTCGCGGCCGATGTCCATGCCTCCGTCGAACAGGATCACGATCAGCGCGACGAGGCACGTCCGCTCGACGTCGCGGATCGAGAGCAGGGGAGTGATGGACGGCGTGACATCGGACGACACCGCGGCCACGGCCAGGAACAGCGCGGGCGCCGGCACGCGCAGCCACCCGCTGAGACGGCTGGAGAGGATGGCCGCCGCGAAGCCGACCGCCACGATCAGCACCGCGCGCGCGAACTCGGCGGCGTCGGTCACGCGCCCATCGTAGTGGCGGTCAACCGGAGCGAGCCGGCGCGCTCGTACACTGCCACCATGACCGAGGGATTCGTCGGCATCCTGCGGTTCGAGCTGCATCTGCCGGAGAACGGCTCCCTCAAGGGCAAGCGGAGGGTGCTGCTCCAGGTGAAGAGCCGCCTCGAGCGCCGCTTCGGCGCCTCCGTGGCCGAGATCGGGTACCACGACCTGTGGCAGCGCACCCAGCTCGTGATGGTGCTCGCCCGGCGTCAGTCGGGTGACGTCGTGCACGCTCTCGAGCAGGCGCGCGGCTACCTTTCGTCCCAGGAGTTCGAGCTTGCGCGGTCGGACTGGCAGGTGGTGTCGGTGGAGGAGGCGATCGGATGAGCGATCGGATGCGGAGGGTCAACGAGTCGCTGCGTAAGGTGCTGGCGGACGGCGTCGAGCGTCTCGGCGACCCCTCGATCGGGTTCGTGACGGTGACCGGCGTGCGGTCGGCCACGGACTTCAGCCAGGCGGTCGTGTACGTCAGCGTGCTGGGCAGCGAGAAGCGGAGGGAGCGCTCGCTGCGCGCGCTGGAGCGGGCCCACGGCGTGCTGCAGCAGCGCATCGCCCGGGAGCTCCGTCTCAGACGTACCCCTCAGCTGATCTTCCAGTATGATGAGACCGTTGACCGCGCGCTGCGCATGAGCGAGCTGATCGATCAGGTCGTGCCAGCCTCATTGCCCGAGCAGCGCGGTGACGATCCTCCCCATGACCGATAGCCAGACGACGACACGCGACCTTGCAGAGGTGGTGGCAGCCCTTGCCGCAGCCGACCGCGTCCTGATCGCGTCGCACGAGAATCCCGACGGCGACGCCATCGGCTCCATGTCGGCGGCGGCCCAGGCGCTGCGCGGCGCCGGCAAGCAGGTGCGGCTCTACCTGCACGCCGACTCTCCGCTGCCCCACGAGTACGGGTTCCTCGCGCTCGACGGCCTCGAGCGGCGCATCGAGCCGGGGTCGACCGAGGGGTGGACGCTGCTCGCGGTCGATTGCGGCAACGAGTCGCGGCTCGGGCCCGACCACGCCGAGATGCGCGCCGGCTTCGCACAGGTGATCGACGTCGACCACCATCACGACAATTCGCGCTTCGGCGGCGTCAACTACGTCGACGGCCATGCGTCATCGACCGCCGAGATCCTCGCGCGGGTGTTCGACGGGCTCGGGATCGAGATCACCCCGCAGGTGGCCGAGGCGCTGTACGTCGGGCTGGTGACGGACACCGGCCGCTTCCAGTACCGCACCACCAGCCCGGACGCGCTCCGGCTCGCCGCGCGCCTGGTCGAGGCGGGGGCGGACGTGCACAAGGTGTTCGAGCTGGTCTTCGAGACGGTGCCGTACGGCAAGAAGCGCCTGCTCGGCCGCGTGCTCGAGCACATGCAGTGCTACGAGGGCGGCCGGCTGCTGGTCAGCTACGTCGACCGGGACGACCTCGCGCTGGTGGCGGGCGACGAGGCCACGACCGAGGGGCTGATCGACGACCTGCGCGAGGTCGACGGCGTTCAGGTCGCGGCGCTAATCCGCGAGCAGGTGCCGCTCGACGACGGGACGATCACGCCGAACCGGGTGTCGCTGCGCTCGCGCGGCTCGATCGACGTCTCGCAGATCGCCCGCAAGTCGAACGGCGGCGGCCACAAGCAGGCCGCCGGTTTCTCGCACCCCGGCAGCATCGAGCAGATCCGCCAGTTCATCGTCGACGAGGTGGCCAGCCAGCTCGCCGAGTCGGCGGCCTGACCGGTCCGTAGACTGCGCGGCGTGACCGGACTGCTGCTCGTCGACAAGCCCGCAGGCCCAACCTCGTTCGACGTGATCCGGCGGCTGCGCCCCGCGCTCGGCCAGAAGCTCGGGCATGCCGGCACGCTCGACCCCTTCGCGACCGGGCTGCTGCTCGTCCTCGCGGGAAGGGCGACGCGGCTCGCGACGTTCCTCTCGGGGCTCGACAAGAGCTACAGGGCAGTCGTGCAGTTCGGCGCGGTCTCATCGACCCTCGACCCCGAGGGCGAGATCGAGCCGACCGGCGCCGCCGCCGACGCCGAGTCCGTGCGCGTCGCGGCCCGCGGCATGACCGGAACGGTGCTCCAGCAGGTGCCGCTCGCCTCGGCCGTGCGGGTCGGCGGCGAGCGCTCGTACGCCCGGATGCGCCGCGGCGAGACGGCACCGCCGCCGCCCCGCGAGGTGCGCATCGACGCGATCGACGTCGAGGGCTTCGACCCGGCGGCCCAGCGGGCGGTCATCACGGTGCGGTGCTCGAAGGGGACGTATGTGCGGCAGGTCGCCGCCGACCTGGGGGCCGCCACGGGAGCGGGCGCGTACTGCTGCGAGCTCCGGCGGCTCGGCGTGGGCCCGTTCGGCGTGGACGAGGCGGGCTCTCCCGAGCAGATCGCGGCCTCGCCCGGCGGGCCGTGGTTCCGGAGCCTGCGGGACGCACTGCCCCACGTGCCGGAGCGCATGCTCAGCGCCGCCGAGCGCGAGGACGTGCGGCACGGCAGGGCGGTGGAGGGGGACGCCACCGGCACCGTGCGGCTCGTCTACGAAGGCGAGCTTGTTGCGGTCGCGCGCGGAGCGGACGGCGGCCTGCGGCCGGTGGCGGTGCTCGCCCCGTGATCCGCACGACGCTCGAGGCCGTGGAGCCGGCGGCACGGGTCGTGGCGCTCGGCAGCTTCGACGGCGTCCACCTCGGCCACCAGCGGGTGATCGGGCGGGCAGTCGAGGCCGCCGCCGATCGGGGCGCGCGCTCTGCCGTAGTGACGTTCGAGCCGCATCCGATGCAGGTGCTGCGGCCGGAGCTGGCGCCGCGCGAGCTGTCCACGCCCGAGCGCCGCGCCGCGCTGATCGAGCAGCTGAGCCCGGACGAGCTCGTGGTGATCCGCTTCACGCGGGACTTCTCGATGATCGAGCACGAGCGGTTCGTCGAGGAGGTGCTGCGCGACCGGCTCGGCGCCGAGCTCGTGATCGTCGGACGGAATTTCCGCTACGGTCACCGGGCGCAGGGCAGCATCGAGACGCTGGCAGACGCGGGCGGCCGGCTGGGCTTCGAAACGGAACCCGCGCCGCTGGTCGAGCTGGACGGGGCTCCCGTGTCGTCGTCGCGCATCCGCGACCTGCTCTCGGCCGGCGAGGTCGCGCATGCCGAGCGGCTGCTGGGCAGGCACCCGTGGCTGGACGGCGTGATCGTGCGCGGCGACGGTCGCGGCCGCGAGCTCGGCTTCGCCACGGCGAACCTCGAGTCCGCGCCGCACACGGCATTCCCGGCGACGGGCATCTACGCGGGTCGGGCGCATCTTGCGGACGGCAGCCGTCCGGCCGCGATCAGCGTGGGGTACAACCCGACGTTCACCGACGACCGCGCGCACCTGCGCGTCGAGGCGCATCTGCTCGACTTCGACCGGGACATCTACGGCGAGCCGATGCACCTGGAGTTCGTTCGCCGGCTGCGGGGCGAGGAGCGGTTCGGCTCGGTGGACGAGCTGGTGGCCCAGGTGCACCGCGACATCGCGGCGGTGCGCGGAGATCCGCTCGTCTGGCGATAGCGGCCCCGTTCGGGGGACCTCAGGGGACCCGCCGCACCGCCAGCTCCGTCTCGCCGCCCGCCTCCACCCGAAAGGCGCGCCCGGCGGCG
Organism: Gaiellales bacterium; assembly: GCA_036403155.1. Lineage (GTDB taxonomy): Bacteria > Actinomycetota > Thermoleophilia > Gaiellales > JAICJC01 > JAICYJ01. Next base: position 72,275 of record DASWRM010000076.1, read on the forward strand.
GACTCGCCGATCGCCTCGACCAGCTCCGTGCCCTCGAAGTGCAGGCCGACACCGTCGTCCGCCGCCCAGCCCGCAGGGAGCGCGCCGTCGGCCACCCACCTCGTGTACGTGGGCCGGCGCAGCGGCTCGCCGTCGTAGTGCGGACAGAAGCTGCCCGGCAGGAGCCCCAGGCCGTCATGGAGCGGTGCGAGGCCGGCACCGAACGAGTCGGTGGAGCAGGCCTCGAACCAGCAGTTCGCCCCGGCGGACAGCCCGCAGAGCACGACGCCCGCCTCCCAGGCACGCCGGAGCGCCCGGTCGACGTCGTGCACCCGCCACACGGCGAGCATGTTCGCGGTGTTCCCGCCCGACACGTAGACGACGTCCTGCCCCGCGAGGAACCCGTCGACGTCCTCGACCTCACGCCAGAACAGGCTCAGGACGGACGTCTCGGCGCGGCCGGCGAACGCCGCGTGGAACAGCTCGATCTTCTCGGCCGAGTCGCCGCCCGCCGTCGGCACGAAGCAGACGCGGGGCCGCGGCTTCCCGGCCAGCGCCAGGATGGCATCGTCGAGGGCGCGACCGTCCATCATGAACCCGCCGCCGCCCATCGCGACGATGTGCCTTCCGGTCACACGGCGACCGGCGTGACGCCCAGGCTCTCCAGCGTGCGGCGCAAACCCTCGTCCAGCGAGATGCGCGGCTCCCACCCGAGGATCTCACGCGCACGGGTGATGTCCGGCTGGCGCACCTTCGGATCGTCCACCGGCAGCCCCTCGAACACGATCGCGGACGTCGTGCCGGTGATGCGCTGCACGCGCTCGGCGAGCTCGAGCAGCGTCATCTCGTCGGGATTGCCGATGTTCACGGGCATGTGGTAATCGCTCATCGCAAGCCGGAAGATGCCCTCGATAAGGTCTTCGACGTAGCAGAACGAGCGGGTCTGGCTGCCGTCGCCGAACACCGTCATGGGCTTGCCCTCGAGCGCCTGCCGGATGAACGTGGGGATCGCCCGGCCATCGTGCTGGCGCATCCGCGGGCCGTAGGTGTTGAAGATGCGGACGATGTGCGTGTCGACACCCTGCTGGCGGTGGTACGCCATGGTCATCGCCTCGGAGTACCGCTTGGCCTCGTCGTAGACGCCGCGCGGCCCGACCGGGTTGACGTTGCCCCAGTACTCCTCCTGCTGCGGATGCACCTCCGGGTCGCCGTAGACCTCGGACGTGGACGCGAGCAGGAACCGGGCGCGCTTGAACTTCGCGAGGCCGAGCGCGTTGTGCGTCCCGTAGGAGCCCACCTTCAGCGTGTGCAGGGGGAGCCGCAGGTAGTCGACGGGGCTGGCCGGGCTGGCCAGGTGGAAGACCGCGTCGACGGGCCCGTCCACGTCGATGTAGTCGATGCAGTTGTGATACCGGAACTCGAACGTGTCGGCGCGCAGGTGCTTGACGTTCTCGAGCGAACCGGTGTCCAGGTTGTCGAGGCAGATCACCTGCCAGCCGCGCTCGAGCAGGTACTCGCAGAGATGGGAACCGAGGAAACCGGCGCCCCCGGTGACGACTGCTGTGCTCACGCCTCGCTCCTCCTGGTTGCCTGTTGCAAGGGTACAGCGGACGGCCGGGACCGGAAGCAGCCCTGTGCTACCGTGCTGGGCGACCGCACCGCGGATCGGCGTTGCTTGCCGCCGCCGATCTGGGATGCCGGCGTCGCGACACACGAGGCAAGGAGGTGGTAGGCGTGCCGCTTACCCAGGACCAGAAGCAGGAGATCGTTGGGAAACACGGCCGGGATGCGAAGGACACCGGCTCGACGCGAGTGCAGGTCGCACTCCTGACCCAGCGGATCGCCGAGCTGACGGAGCACATGAAGGTGCACCAGCACGACCACCACTCGCGCCGCGGCCTGCTGAAGCTGGTCGGCCGCCGGCGCCGGCTTCTGACCTACATGCAGAAGCAGGACCTGGAGGGCTACCGCGCCCTCATCAAGGAGCTCGGCCTGCGCCGTTAGCGCGACCGAAGCTCGACGGAGGATGGGCCGGCGATTCGGCCGGCCCGCGGAAGGGACAGACGAGAACATGAGCATTGCAGTGGAGCCAGAGGCAACACGGCTCTCAGTCGCCGTGGGCGGCCGGGAGATGACGTTCGAGACGGGCGTCGTGGCAAAGCAGGCGCATGGCGCCGTGCTGGTGCGGCAGGAGGGGACGGTCGTGCTCGCGACCGCCGTCGGCCGCACCGAGGGACGTCCGGGAGCGGATTTCTTCCCGCTCACCGTGGACGTCGAGGAAAAGATGTACGCCGCCGGCAAGATACCGGGCGGCTTCTTCAAGCGTGAGGGCCGTGCGGGGGAGAAGGCGATCCTGACCGCCCGCATGGTCGACCGGCCGATCCGGCCGCTCTGGCCCAAGGGATACAAGAACGAGGTGCAGGTCGTCGTCACGACGTTCTCCGCCGACCAGGTGCACGGGCACGACCTGCTCGCCATGAACGGCGCGTCGGCCGCACTGATGCTCTCGCCGCTGCCGTTCCTGGGCCCGGTGGGCACGGTGCGCGTCGGCCGGCTGGACGGGCAGCTGATGCTGAACCCGACGCTCCCGGAGCTCAAGGACTCGACGCTCGACCTCGTCGTCTGTGGGACGCCCGAGGCGATCACGATGGTCGAGGCCGGCGCCGAGGAGATCGACGAGGACACGCTGGTCACCGCGCTCGAGATGGCGCACGACGCGATCAAGGAGATCTGCCGCGTGCAGATCGAGCTGGCGGCGAAGGCCGGGCAGCCGAAGTGGTCGGACGGCGCGGTCACGGAGCGCCTCCGCTCGTCGCGTCTGGGCGAGCTGGCCCAGGCGATCCAGGAGGGCGGCCTGGCCGCGCTCCAGCCGAAGGCCGACGCGATCTTCCGCGAGGAGGCCCCCGAGATCTCGGGCGGCTCCACGGAGAGCGACATCGTCCAGCGGGTGCGGCTCCAGTTCGCCATCGACGAGCTGGTGGTCGAGGCGCGGGAGAACGCGGTCTACCCGAAGGTGAAGGAGCAGTTCGGCGACGCGGTGCGCGCGCTGTCCGACGCCGAGCAGGACTCGAAGGAGCTGAAGTCGGCGAAGCGGGCGGCGCTGCTCGAGGAGATCGAGCACAGCATCGACCTCGGCTTCCCGAGCCGCGGCGAGCCGGACAACCAGGGCGTTTCGCATCTGGACGGGCTGGCGCGGGCAGCGGTCGGTTCAGCGACCGACCGGCTCTACAAGGAGATCGTCCGCACCAAGATCGCCGTCGACAAGCGACGGCCCGACGGTCGCTCAGAGACCGAGATCCGGTCGATCTGGTGCGACGTCTCGGTGATGCCCCGGACGCACGGCTCGGCGCTGTTCACCCGTGGACAGACACAGGCGCTGACGCTCTGCACGCTCGGGACGGGCAAGGAGGAGCAGCGCATCGACGACCTCTCGCTGGACGAGACGAAGCGCTACATCCACCACTACAACTTCCCGCCCTTCTCGGTCGGCGAGACCGGGTTCATGCGCGGCCCGAAGCGCCGCGACATCGGCCACGGAGCGCTCGCCGAGCGGGCGCTCGTGCCGGTCATCCCGAGCTCGGACGATTTCCCCTACACGCTTCGCGTGGTCTCGGAGATCCTCGAGTCCAACGGTTCGTCGTCGATGGCATCGGTCTGCGGGTCGACGCTGTCGCTGATGGACGCCGGCGTGCCGATCAAGGCGCCGGTGGCGGGCATCGCGATGGGCCTGATCAAGGAGGGTGACAGCCACGTCATCCTGACCGACATTCAGGGAGCCGAGGATCACCTCGGCGACATGGACTTCAAGGTCGCCGGCACCGAGGCGGGCGTCACGGCGCTCCAGATGGACATCAAGATCACCGGCGTCACCATGGAGATCCTGCGCACCGCGCTCGCGCAGGCGCGGGACGCACGGCTGTCCATCCTCGAGGCGATGCGCGACGCGATCGCCGCGCCGCGCGACGAGGTTGCCGCACACGCGCCGCGGATCATCTCGACCAAGATCCATCCGGACTACATCGGCATGGTGATCGGCAAGGGCGGCGAGACGATCCGCTCGCTCGAGTCCGAGTACGAGGTGCAGATCGACATCGAAGAGGATGGCACGATCCGCATCTACGGCACCAACGGCGAGCTCGCCGAGACGGCGCGGCGCGAGATCGACGCGATGACCAAGGACATCGAGGTCGGGGACGAGTACGACGACGCAGAGGTGGTCAAGCTGGCCGACTTCGGCGCGTTCGTCTCGCTCCGCAAGGGCGTCGACGGGCTGCTCCACGTCAGCCGGATCCTGCCCAAGGGCCACAGGCTGTCGTCGGCCGAGCAGGTGCTCGCGCGCGGCGACAAGGTGAAGGTGACGGTGGTCGAGGTCGACAAGGACCGCGGCCGCATCGGCCTCACGCTGGTGGCGAAGAAGACCGACGAGGGCGCGGACATCACGCCCGAGGACCTCGTCGCGGTGGCCGAGGCGAACCCGGCGCCCGAGCGGTCGGAGGGCGACCGCCCGCGCAGGGATCGCGGCGACCGCGGCCGCGACCGCGGGCGGCGCTAGGAAGCATGCGGGTCTGCACGGGTCTGCCCCCTCGTCGGGGGCGGCCCGGCAGGCCCATGCGTGCACGGGTCTGCCCCCTCTCGGGGGCTGACCCGGCAGGCCCACACCTTGCCACTCGCGTGCTCGGGTGCAGGACGGCCGGGTCAGCCCCATGCGGGGGCAGACCCGTCGGCCCTCGCGTACGGCACCCGCAGGCCCCAACCGTGCCACTCGCGTCGCCGGGTGCAGGACGGCCGGGTCAGCCCCATGCGGGGCAGACCCGTCGGTCTCGCGCACGGCACCCGGCAGGCCCACACCGTGCCACTCGCGTCGCCGGGTGCAGAACGGCCGGGTCAGCCCCGTGCGGGGCAGACCCGTCGGTCTCGCGCACGGGTCTTGCGCGCGGGTCTGCCCCCTTCCGGGGGCTGACCCGGCAGGCCCACACCCTGCCACTCGCGTGCTCGGGTGCAGGACGGCCGGGTCAGCCCCGTACGCGGCAGACCCGTCGCTCCCGCGTCCCCATTTCGGGGGACTGCCGCGCCGCAAACCCACTGCTACAGTGCGCCGCAGTGCAGCGATACACCGTCACGACGCTCGACGGCGGAGAGCGGATCGTCACCGAGCGCGTGAGGTCCGTGCGCTCCGTCGCGCTCGGTATCTGGATCGGCGCCGGCTCCCGTGACGAGTCGTCCGACCAGGCCGGCATCAGCCACTTCATCGAGCACCTGCTCTTCAAGGGCTCCGCGCGCTACTCCGGCGTCCAGATCGCGCAGGTCTTCGACGGCCTCGGAGGCGAGCTGAACGCCGCCACCGCCAAGGAGTACACGGTGCTCTACGCGCGCGTCCTGGACGCACACCTCGACTCGGCGCTCGACGTGATGAGCGACATGCTGCTCGCGCCGACGTTCGACCCGGACGAGCTCGTGTCCGAGCGCGAGGTGGTGCTCGAGGAGATCGCGATGTACGAGGACAGCTACCACGACCTCGCGCACGACCTGATCGCCGAGGCCGTCTTCGGCGACCACCCGCTCGGACGCCCGGTGATCGGCACCGCGGACGCCGTCACGGCGACGACGCCGGAGATGGTGCGCGACTACCACGAGAACCGCTACGTCGGGCCGAACATCGTCATCGCAGCGGCGGGCAACGTCGAGCACGAGCCGCTCGTCCATGCGATCCAGCAGCGGTTCGAGACCTATGCGAAGCTGCCCGACCCGACCGCCGGCCTGCGCCCGGTCTGGATCGGTGAGCCGCATCCGCGAACGGCGTTCCAGGCGAAGACGTCGGAGCAGTACCACGTGTGCCTGGGGGGCATCGGCCTCCAGCGATCTGACCGCCGCAGGTTCGCCGCGTCGCTGCTCGACTCGATGCTCGGCGGATCGGCCTCGTCGCGGCTGTTCCAGGAGATCCGGGAGAAACGCGGCATGGCGTACTCGGTCTACACGTTCGGATCGCAGTACGCGGACACCGGCATGGTCGGCGTCTACGTGGGAACGCGGGAGGACAACCTCGCCGAGTGCATCCGCATCACCGCCGACCAGCTGGCACAGATCGGCACGGGGGACATCGGCGAGGACGAGCTGGTGCGCGCCAAGGAGAACCTCAAGGGTCGCATCATGCTCTCGATGGAGTCCACGTCGAACCGGGCCAGCCGGCTCGGCAAGTCGGTGCTGACCGACACCGAGCTGCTCTCGCTCGACCGCATCTGCGCCGACATCGACTCGGTCGAGGCCGACGCCATCGCGTCGCTGGCCCGGCAGCTGTTCGCTCCCGAGCGCCTGTCCGTCGCGGGCATCGGCCCCGACGAGGATCGCTTTCGCGAGGCGGTCACGCTGCTGAACCCGGCCCTCGCCTGAGGGTACGATCACGCGATGATCCGCGTGATCCTCTCCGGCGCAACCGGCAAGGTGGGCCGTGCGCTGCTACCGGCGATCGACGCGGACCCCGACATGGAGCTTGCCGGATCGGCGGCGCCCTCGCTCGGCATGACCCTTCCGGACGCGCTCGCATCCACCCCGGCGGACGTCGTCGTCGACTTCACCGCGCCGGAGTTCGCGGAGGAGGCGTGCCGGCTCTCGGCAGCGGCCAGGCTGCCGCTGGTGCTCGGGACGACCGGCATCGACGACGCCACCTTGCAGCACCTCGGCGATGAGGCGGCGGGCGCCGGCGTGCAGCTCTTCCACGCGGCCAACTTCGCGGTCGGCGCCGTGCTGATGATGCGGTTCGCCGAGGAGGCGAGCCGGCACCTGCCGGCCGCGGAGATCGTCGAGCTGCACGCTGACACCAAGCGCGACGCGCCGTCCGGCACCGCGAGGGCGACGGCTGCCCGCATGCAGGGCGATGTGCCGATCCACAGTGTGCGGCTGCCCGGCCTGGTCGCGCATCAGGCTGTGATCCTGGGAGGCACGGGGGAGACGCTGACCATCCGCCACGACACGACCTCCCGCGACGCATTCGCACCGGGCGTCCTGCTGGCGGTGCGCGGCATCCGCGAGTTGCCGCCCGGGCTCACGCTCGGGCTCGAGACGCTGCTCGCGCGCACGGGATGAGGCTGCCCGAGCCGACGGACGGGTCTGCCCGGGTCAGTCGATCCGGTCGAGCGCGAACACCGGGATGCGGCGGTGGGCCGTCGCCTCGTAGTCCGCGAACCGCGGCTTGACACCGACGACGGCGCGCCACGCGGCGTCGCCGGCAGCCGCATCCAGCTCGCGCGCGCGGGCGCGGTAGGTCTGCGTCCCCTGCTCCACCGTGACCTCGGGGTTCGCCTTCAGGTTGAAGTACCAGGCGGGGTGCCTGGGTGCGCCGGCGGCCGTCGCGAACACGTGCGGCACGCCGTCGATCTCCAGGAACTCGAGCGGAAGCGTCGCCTCGCGACCGCTCCTGGCGCCGCGCATCGTGACCAGGATGAGCGTCGAGTCGGGATACGGCCGCGAGACGATGCCGGCGTTGCCGCGGAACTCGTCGATGATCGACTGGTTGTACGACGTCTCGGCCATCAGGGCGCCGCGACAGCGTCGCCGACGGACAGACGTCCTCCCTCAAGGATGTCCGCCCTCAGACCGCCCCGGTGCACCATGGCCTTGATGGTGTTCGGGTCGCCGAGCATGCGCTGAAGGTCGAGGCACGGCTCGCAAAGCTCCACGCCGCGGCAGCGCAGCGCGCCGGCGCGGAACTCCATCCCGACGAGGTCGTTCAGACGGATCCCGCGCGTGACGACCTGGCGGCGCGACCGGCCGTCGCGAAGGTCGAGGTCGTGCTCGGCCAGCACCGCGTCGATCGCTTCCGCCTCGATCAGCGTCAGCGCCCGCCCAGAGCCGATCCACCGGTCGGCCGGACTGAGATATCGGTCTCCCTCGAGCCCGCGTCCGGCATGCGCGACCACCGACGCGACGGCCGCAGGCTGGTCGCCCTCGGCCGGTGCGATGAAGATCTGCTCGACCACGCCGTCCACGGCGGCCACTCTAGATGATCCGGCGGAGGATTCGCCCGGCGCAGGGAGTAGAATCGAGATGATGACCAGCGCCCCGCTCGGAGAGCTGCTGACAGCCATGGTGACGCCGTTCGCGGCCGACGGCACCGTCAACCACGACGCGGCCCGGCGGCTGGCCCGCCATCTCGTCGACAACGGGTCGGACGGCGTGGTCGTCTGTGGAACCACCGGCGAGGGCCCGACCGTCAACGACCGCGAGAAGCTCGACCTGTTCGAGACGGTGGTGGCCGAGGTCGGCGCGACGGCCGCCGTGATCGCGAACACCGGGACGTACGACACCCACCATTCCGTGGCGCTGACGCGCTCGGCGCTCGCGTCGGGGGTCGACGGCTTCCTCGTGGTGACGCCCTACTACAACAAGCCACCGGTCGAGGGCATCGTGCGGCACTACCAGGAGATCGCGTATGCCGCCGAAGGCCGGCCGGTGATCGTCTACAACATCCCCTCGCGCGTGATCGTCAACCTCGAGCCGCCGGTGCTCGAGCGGCTCGCCAGGATCGAGAACGTCGTCGCCGTGAAGCAGGCCACCCCCGATCCCGGCCAGGCCGCGGCGATCGTCCGCCACGGCGCGCTCCGACTGTATGCCGGGAACGACGACCTGCTCGGCCCGTTTCTGCGCCTGGGCGGCGTTGGCGGCATCTGCGTCGCGTCGCACATCGCCGGACCGATCATGCGCGAGATGGTCTCGGCGGCCGCCGCGGGCGATCACGACCGCGTGGACGAGCTCGACCGCGAGATCGCTCCGCTGCTGCAGGCGCTGGCCGTGACCACCAACCCGATCCCGCTGAAGGCGGCCCTGAACCTGCTGGGCCACGACGTCGGTGGGCTTCGCCTTCCGCTCGTCGACGCCGACGAGGCGCAGACCGCGACCATCCAGGCCACGCTCGAGCTGGCCGGGCTGCTGCCGATCGCGACCGCATGAGCACGCGAGATCCGGTGCGGATCATCCCCCTCGGCGGGCTGGGCGAGGTCGGCAAGAACATGACCGTGGTCGAGTGCGGCGGCGACCTGATCCTGATCGATGCCGGCCTCACGTTCCCGAAGGCGGAGATGCACGGCATCGACCTGGTGCTTCCGGACTTCGCGTACGTCGTCGACCGGGCCGACCGCCTCCGCGCGGTGGTGCTCACCCACGGCCACGAGGACCACGTCGGCGCGCTGCCCTACCTGCTGCGCGAGACGGGCCCCGGGCCGGTGGTGTACGGCACCCGTCTCACCCTCGGACTGGTCAAGTCCCGCCTCGACGAGCACGGCCTGGGCGCGGACACCGAGCTGGTCGAGGTGGTGCCGGACGGCTCGCGCGTCCGGGTCGGGCCGTTCGACGCGGAGTTCGTGCGAGTCACCCACTCGATCCCGGACGCCGTCGCCGTGGTGCTGCACACCGAGCACGGGCCGGTCGTCCACACCGGCGACTTCAAGCTCGACATGACGCCGGTGGACGGGCGGCCGGTCGACATCGAGCGGCTGCGCGCGCTCGGCGACGAAGGCGTGACGCTGCTGATGTCCGACTCGACCAACGCCGAGAACCCGGGCACGACGCCGTCGGAGATGACGGTCGGGCCGAGCATGCGCAGGATCATCGGCGAGGCGCCCGGCCGCGTGATCGTGACGTCCTTCGCGTCGCAGATCCACCGCCTGCAGCAGGTGATCGACGCCGCCGCCGCGAACCGCCGCAGGGTCTGCGTGATCGGACGGTCGATGGTGCGGAACCTGAACATCTCGCGGAACCTCGGATACGCCGAGATGGACGACGACATCATGCTGAAGCCACGGGACCTCGACTCGGTGCTGCCGCACGAGGTGGTCGTCCTATGCACCGGCAGCCAGGGCGAGCCGCGCTCCGCCCTCACCCGCATCTCGCTCGGCGACCATCCGGCACTCCAGATCCACCCGACGGACACGGTCGTGATGTCGTCGAAGGCGGTGCCCGGGAACGAGGTGAACGTGGGGGAGACGGTCAACCGGCTGAACCGGATGGGCGCGACCGTTCTCACCGAGAACAACGCCTACGTGCACGTCTCCGGCCACGGATCCTCCGACGAGCTGCGCACGATGCTCGAGCTCGTGCGCCCCCGGCACTTCGTGCCCGTGCACGGCGAGTACAGGATGCTGCGGGCTCACGCCCGTATCGCCGAGCAGGCCGGCGTGGAGCCGCACGCCGTCCGCATAGCGGACAACGGCACCGTGCTCGAGCTGGACGGCGAGGGGCTGTTCGTGACCGGTCAGATCGAGACCGGGATGACGCTCGTCGACGGCTATTCCGTCGGGGACGTCCGCGACGAGGTGCTGCGCGACCGCCGGCGGCTGGCGACCGACGGCGTGCTGATCGTGGTGGCCACGATCGCGGCGGGCAGCGCCGAGGTGGTTGTCGACCCGGAGGTGATCGCCCGCGGGTTCGAGATGCCCGACGGGGACGGGCAGGAGCTGCTCGACGCGTCGCGCGACGCCGTCGACGAGGTGCTCGAACGCTGCCTCGCGAACCGCATCACGGAGCCTAACCTGCTGCAGCAGGAGCTGCACGACGCGCTGGCGCCCCTGGTGCACAAGATGACGGGCAAGCGCCCGATGGTGCTCCCGGTCGTCGTCGAGGTCTGACGCTCAGCGGCGCGCCAGGTCGAATCCCTCCGCGAGCTCACGGTCGCTCTCCTCGATCGCCGGCGCCTCGTCACGGACGTCGACGTTCCGGGTGAGCGCGATGTAGACCAGCGACGTCACCACCAGCCCGACAATCCACGCGATGTCGACGCCGTTGATGTTCTTCGCGAACGGCCCCTCGTAGTACGTGTGGAAGGTGAACAGGTTGTAGATGTTCATGAACGGGATCTCGGCCAGGAACCCGATCGCGTACGCGGTCAGGCCCCGCCAGGCCCACACCCCGTAGATGTTGTGGAGGCGGAAGAGGTGCGTGATCGCGTAGTGGCCGCGGCGGACGAAGAAGAAGTCGATCAGATTCGTCGCCGTCCACGGCACCAGCAGGTAGAGCATCAGGGTGAGCGAGCCGTACACGGCGCCGACGGCGTCGGTCGTGATGCTCTTGGCAACGACGTACCACAGCACCGCCAGCGCGACGATGGTGATGATCCGCCATCTCCGGTTGGGGTGGATCGTCCGGAACGAGTCGATCCCCGTCAGGGTGGTCAGCATGCCGCCGTAGGCGTTCATCCCCATCGTGGCCGCGAGCGCGGTGGCCGAGAGGAAGGCCGTCACCGAGCCGAGATGGCCGAGCACGTTGTTCCCCGCCGTCTGCAGCCCGACCAGGCCGTCCGTTGCCTGGAGCCGGATAGCCAGCCAGGCGCCGAGCGCGATCAGCCAGATCGCCGGCGTCGATGCGCCGGCGAACACCGAGGCGATGATGGGGCCGCGCGGGGTGTTCTTCGGCAGGTACCGCGAGTAGTCGGAGACGTATGGGGCGTAGGTGATGTTGTAGGCAGCGGCCGTCGAGAACTGCGCCATGAAGCCCGTCCAGTTGAATCCCAGGTGCGCCTGGCCCGCCCCGCCGCCCGCGTGCCCGGTGATGACGCCGACCGTGATGATCGCCATCAGCGGCAGCAGGAAGAACAGGAGCACGCGGAAGACGCGGTGCACCCAGTCGTGCCCGTAGATCGCCAGCAGCGCCGCGCCGATCGCCGTCACGACGGCGACCACGTCCGCGTTCCAGCCGAAGGCGCCGTTCAGGCCCTCGGACATGAGCACCTGGTCGGCCACGTTGAACGCCATGTAGGTGAACAGGGTCGCAAACAGCGCCACGACCACCCCGCGGTAGCCGAACTGGGCGCGCGACTGGATCATCTGCGGGAGGCCGAGGGTGGGGCCCTGCGAGGCGTGGAACGCCATGAACACGGTTCCCGTCAGGATCCCGGCGGCGCCGGCGAGGATCGACCACCACAACGAGAGACCGAGCGCCGGCCCGACGAACCCGATCGGGATCGAGAAGTACTGGAAGTTCCCGAGGAACCAGAGCGGCCCCTGGTGCCAGAGCTTGCCGTGCCGCTCGTTCTCGGGTACCCAGTCGATCGACCGGGTCTCGATACCGGAGATGCCGCTCGGCGCGTGGACGGCTGTCTCTTCAGCAACCATCGGAGGCTCCTTGCTGGGGATCGTGTCGGGCGTCTTCTACGGCATTCCGGCACCGGCGTCAACATGGGCTCCGCCCGCGGGCCGGCTCCCGGCGGCCGCGGGAAGGAATACCGTCCGACTGGGTGAATACCATCGCCAATGGCCAGGACCACTACGCGACGGACCCATCGCGCTCCTGGTTCACAGCCGGCTCGGCGCACGCGCAAAACCCCCATCCGCTCCCAGACCCCCCAGCGGAGGCGTGCGTCGAGTCGGACATCTCTTTCGCAGCGCCGTGACCTGGTCGGCGGCGGACTGGTTGCGCTCGGCGCGTTCCTCGGCTTCGTGGAGTACCGCGGCTGGGACGGCGGCGTGGTGGGGCTCAAGCTCGACGACCTGCTCCACCTGCTCGTGGGCCGCAGCGCGGCGGTGCTGCCACCGCTGCTGATCGTGGCCGGGGCGCTGATCTTCGTCGACAGCCCAGTCCGCCATGTCCGCCCGATGCGGCTCGGCACCGGCGTGCTGCTCGCGTCGCTGACGCTCGCCCTGTCGTCGACCGACACGCTGCGTCCGCAGCAGCACGGCGGCCTGATCGGCGCCTACCTGCGCATCGCCCTCGGAGGCCTGGTCGGCGGAGTCGGCATCTCGATCCTCGTGCTCACCGGGTTCATGGCCGGCATCGTCCTGGTCACGGGCGCCTCGATCGGCGTGCTGATGCGCAGCTCCGGGCAGCACGTGGCGCGTGCCGCCGGCACCGGCGCACGCCTGGGAGGCGAGGTGGCGCGCCGGTACCGTGAGCGGCCGTCGTCACGGCCCACGCTCGTCGCGGTTCCGGGCGACAAGCAGACCGCTCGCGGCCGCACGGCACCGCTCGACGGCAGCCAGGAGTACGCCGACATCTTCGACGACGTCCCGGAGTTCGAGCCGGCGGCCGGGCAGCCCGTCGTGGAGCCGGCGCCGGAGGCGGTCGAGCCGGAGCCCGAGCCGCAGCAGGAGGACGAGGTCGTCACCGCCGAGGTGGTCGCCGGCCCGATGGAGCTGGACGCCAGCCCGCGCCCGAAGACCGAGTACCGACTGCCGCCCGCGTCGATCCTGAAGCGCAGCCAGGCGGCCCGCGGCGGGGGCGACGACCATCGCGGGGTGGCCCGCAAGCTGGTCGACGCGCTCGCAAACTTCGGCGTGGAGGCCCGCTGCGTCGGCATGGTGTCCGGGCCGCGCGTGACGCGCTACGAGCTCCAGCTCGCACCCGGCATCAAGGTCTCGCGCGTGTCGCAGCTGCGGGACGACCTGGCCTATGCGCTGGCGACGACGGAGATCAGGATCCTCGCCCCGATCCCCGGCAAGCAGGCGGTCGGCGTTGAGGTGCCAAACACATCCCACAACACCGTCACGCTGGGCGACATCTACGCCGAGGCCCCGGCCGGCTCGAGCCCCCTGACGGCGTGGCTCGGCAAGGACATCAGCGGCGCCGGCGTCGCATGCGACCTGGCGAAGATGCCGCACCTGCTGATCGCCGGAACGACGGGGTCGGGCAAGTCGGGCAGCATCAACGCGATCCTGTGCTCGATCCTGCTGCGCGCAACGCCGGACGAGGTGCGCATGATCCTGGTCGACCCCAAGCGCGTGGAGCTGAACCACTACGAGTCGATCCCGCACCTGCTGACGCCGGTCGTCACGAACATGAAGAACGCCGCCCTCGTCCTGCAGAACATCGTGCGCGAGATGGAGAGCCGCTACGAGCTGATGGGCGCCGTGAAGGCCCGCAACCTGGCGGAGTGGAACCGCCAGCGGCTGGAGCTGGGGCAAGACCGCGTACCGCACATCCTGGTCGTGATCGACGAGCTCGCCGACCTGATGATGGTCTCGCCGGTCGACGTGGAGGACGCGATCATCCGGCTGGCGCAGAAGTCGCGCGCCGTCGGCATCCACCTCGTGCTGGCCACCCAGAGCCCGCGCGTGGACGTGATCACCGGCATGATCAAGGCGAACGTGCCGTCGCGGATCGCCTTCGCCGTCTCGTCGCAGACCGATTCGCGCGTGATCCTCGACGTGAACGGCGCGGAGGCGCTGCTCGGCGCCGGCGACATGCTCTACAAGCCGCTGGGCACGTCGAAGCTGCAGCGGGTGCAGGGCGCGTACATCTCCGAGGAGGAGACGCGGCGCATCGTCGAGGCCTGCCGCAAGCAGGGGGAGCCCTCCTTCGAGGAGGAGCTGCTCGAGCTGCCGTCGGACGTGGAGTCGGAGCAGCTGGACGCGGACGAGGACCCCGTGCTGAACGACGCCATCCGGCTCGTGGCCCAGCACCAGACGGCGTCCGTGTCGCTGCTCCAGCGGCGACTGCGGGTCGGCTACACGCGCGCCGGCCGCCTGATCGACATGCTCGAGCGCCGCGGCATCGTGTCGGGGTACGAGGGCTCGAAGGCCCGAAACGTGCTGATCGCCGAGTCCGACCTGCCGCGCATCATCGGCGACGCCGCGCCGGTCCCGGTGGCGGACGAGCCGGGCGACGACCTGACCTTCTAGCCCGGAGGCGAGCGGAGGGCCGCGGGCCGCCGCTTCACTACCCTGCAGCACGTGACCGACGACTGGTATGCGCGCCTGCAGGGGTCGGGACTGCTCGACACGCTGGCGCCGTACTCACCCGTGCTGGTCGGGAGCCATCCGCTCGGGATCGCACCCGCCGGCGCCCCGGTCGAGATCGTCTGCCGGGCGGTCGATCTGGCGGCGTTCGCGCGCGTGCTCGAGCGCTCCTATGGCGGTGACGGGTTCGCGCTCCACCCGGGGTCGCTGGGCGCCGATGAGGCGGTGTTCGCCGAGTTCGCGGTGGACGGCCTGCCGGTCGAGGTGTCCGCGCAGCGAGAGCACGAGCACCGCCGCCTCGGTGCCGCGACCCTGGGCGTGGCGCGGGTGCTCGAGCACGAAGGCCCGGTCACGCGCGACCGCCTCGCCGCGCGGGTGGCCGCAGGGGACGACTGGCTGGACGCGGCCATGCACCAGACCGGACTGAGCCGCTCGGCGCTGGAGGCACTGGCCACGGCGAATACCACCGTCGCCCGGCGGGTGCTCGGCGTGCCGACACCGGGGCCGGCCGTCCGCCAGTACGTCGTGCCGCTGCTGGTCGGCTTCATGTCGGAGACGCTGATCGTGCTGGCGACCGCGTCCAACCACTCGCAGGATTTCACCGGTGCGATGTTCCTGCTGGAGGCGATCGTGCTGGGCGCCATCTTCGGGACGCGCATGGGTCTGGTCGCCGCGCTGACGCCGCTGATCGCGTTCGGCGCCGTGGTCGGGTCGAGCGTGGTGGTCGGCAGCGAGTCGTGCGGCGAGGACGGGTGCGGCTACCAGTTCGCGAGCTACACGTTCGTCGCGGTGCTGGTCGCCAGCGCCGCCGGCTTCACGGGGCTGCTGCGGGACAGGTACTTCCCGCGTGCCTGAGACCGCAACGATCTCCCAGCAAATCGATACACTACGCGCTCGCCGCAGTCGGCACCCTCGCCATGTTTGAAATTGGTTCAGCACTCCGCGAGGCTCGTGAGCGCAAGGGGTTGTCCTTCCCGCAGGTCGAGGAGGGCACCAAGATCCGGGCCCGCTACATCCGCGCCCTCGAGGAGGAGGACTTCGGCGTGCTGCCAGGGGCCACCTACTCGAAGGGGTTCCTGCGTGCCTACGCGGACTACCTCGGGCTGGACGGGCACCTGTTCATCGACGAGTTCAACTCGCGCTACCACGACCCCAGGCGAGAGGACGACCGGCCGATCTACCCGCCGTCCCAGCGCCGCGTCACCGCCCACCGCCGCGAGACCAGCATCGTGCTGATCGCGCTGGCCGCGATCGTGGCGATCGCCTCGATGGTGTTCCTGACCCTTGGCGCCGGCGGGACGAACCATGTCGATCTGCCGACGCCTCCCGCCTCCACCCCGGGCACCGGCGCGACCACCGGCACGACGCAGGAGCAGAAGGCGCACCACGTCACGAAGAAGCCGCACCGGGCGAAGCGGACGTTCCGGATCTCGATCAGCGCCTCGGGCGACTCGTGGATCTATGCCCACCGCGGCTCGCCCGGCGGCCCGGCCGCCGTCTCGGTGCGCCACACCGACCTGTCGGCGTACCTGCTGCACGCCGGCGAGACGGCCGACATCAAGGCCACCGGCCCGATCGCGATCACGATCGGCGCGCCGGGGAGCATCAGCATCTCCATCGACGGGCGCGCCAGACGGCTGCCGCCCGGTCTCAAGTTCACGATCACCCGTCAGGGCATCAGCCGGGCGTGAGCCGCCCAACCGCCGCGGTCCTGCTCACGGGCAGCGAGCTGCTGCGCGGCGTGATCTCCGACCGCAACGCCTCGCACCTGGCCGAGCGGCTCGAGGCGCTCGGCTTCGAGATGCGCCGGACCCTGGTGGTCGGCGACCCGCTGGAGGACATCGAGCAGGCGGTGCGCGACCTCGCGGGCGGCCACGACCTGATCGTCACGTCCGGGGGCCTGGGGCCGACGCATGACGACCGGACGGTCGAGGCGCTCGCCGGCGTCGCCGGCGCGCCGCTCGAGCTGGACGAGGGCGTGCTCGGCCAGATCTCTGCCTGGACGGACGGCGTGGCCGACCGCATGGGCTTCGACCGCGAGCGCTTCGCGGCCGGTAACCGCAAGCAGGCCCGCATCCCGCGCGGCGCATCGGTGCTCGGGCTGGCGGGGACGGCACCCGGGCTGGTCATGGAGGTCGGCGGCTCGGTGGTCGTCGTGCTGCCCGGCGTGCCCTCGGAGCTGCGGCGCCTCTGGGAGCTCGCGCCCGGTCATCCCCGGCTCGCGGATCTGATGGCCCGTGCCGAGCCGCGCCGCCGCCTGCTGCTGCGCACCTACGGCATCGGCGAGTCGCACGTCGCCGACCTGTTCGCAGATGCCGGGGGTGACCCCCCGGGCGTCGAGACGAGCATCTGCGCGCGCAACTACGAGATCGAGATCGACGTGCGTGCGACGCCCGGCGCCGACGCGGCCGGCGAGCGCCTGTGGCGGGAGATGCGCAGCAGCCTCGGCGGGCACGTCTTCGCCACCGACGAGCGGCCGGTGGCCGAGCTCGTGCTGGCCGCGGCGCGGCAGCGCGGCCTGACGCTCGCGACCGCCGAGTCATGCACGGGCGGCATGGTGGCCGGGGAGCTGACCGCCATTCCGGGCAGCTCCGACGTCTTTGCGGGTGGAGCGGTGACGTACTCCGACCGCCTCAAGCACGACCTTGTCGGCGTCCCCGGCCATGTCCTGGCCGAGCACGGGGCGGTCAGCGCGGAGACGGCGGCCGCGATGGCGGCGGGGGCGCGCGCGCGGCTGGGCGCCGGCGTGGCCGTCTCGGTCACGGGCGTCGCCGGGCCCGGCGGCGGCAGCGACGAGAAGCCGGTCGGCCTCGTGTACCTCCACGCGAGCGGTGCGGGCCGCGAGACGCCGCGCCACATGCAGTGGGGAGGCCGCCGCGAGGACATCCGGCTGCGTGCGACCGTCGCCGCGCTCCACCTGCTGCTCGAGCATCTCGGCACCGAATCGTGACATCGCCGGGCTTGAGGTGCGTCCGACCTCGGGTCTAGTATTCCGGCACGAACACTCGTTCGCCGTCGAAATGCCAATCAGCCCGGCGCCGGCCGGAGAAGAGGTGGGAGATGACCATGGAGCGAGAGCAAGCGCTGGATGCCGCAGTCAGCCAGATCGAGCGCCAGTTCGGCAAGGGCGCGATCATGAAGATGGGGGAGGCCTCGCACGTCGACATCGACTCCGTCTCGACCGGTGCCCTCTCGCTCGATCTCGGGCTCGGGATCGGCGGGCTCCCGCGCGGCCGCGTGGTCGAGGTGTTCGGGCCGGAGTCCTCCGGCAAGACCACGCTCTGCTACCACGTCATCGCCGAGGCCCAGCGCAAGGGCGGACTGGCGGCATTCATCGACGCGGAGCACGCGATGGACCCGACCTACGCGCGGCGCATCGGCGTGAACGTCGACGAGCTGCTGCTCTCGCAGCCGGACAACGGCGAGCAGGCCCTCGAGATCGCCGAGATGCTGATCCGCAGCGGCGCGCTCGACGTCCTGGTGATCGACTCGGTGGCCGCGCTGGTGCCGCGCGCGGAGATCGAGGGCGAGATGGGCGACTCGCACGTCGGCCTCCAGGCCCGGCTGATGAGCCAGGCACTGCGGAAGATCGCCGGCACGCTCAACCGCACCGGGACGATCTGCATCTTCACCAACCAGCTGCGCGAGAAGATCGGGGTCATGTTCGGATCGCCGGAGACGACCACCGGCGGTCGAGCGCTCAAGTTCTACTCCTCCGTCCGCCTCGACATCCGCCGGATCGAGACGCTCAAGGAAGGCACCGAGGCGGTCGGCAACCGCGTCCGGGTCAAGATCGTGAAGAACAAGGTGGCGCCGCCGTTCAAGCAGGCCGAATTCGACATCGCCTACGGCGAGGGCATCTCGTGGGAGGGGACGGTGCTCGATGTCGCGCTCGAGAAGAAGATCATCACCAAGTCGGGCTCCTACTTCTCCTACGGCGACGAGCGGCTCGGCCAGGGACGCACGAACGTCAAGGCGTTCCTCACCGAGCATCCGGACGTCACCGCGAAGCTCCTGGATGCCATCCAGGAGCAGCTGCCCGACGTGGTCGTGCCGCGGCGCGAGGCAACCGCCGCCGCCGGCAGGCCGACATCCATCCCGGCACGCGGAGACGACGCGGAGGGTGACGCCGAGGCGGTCGACTCCCCGAACGGGACGACCGAACTGGCCGAGGCCGGCCCGAGCTGACGCCGGCGGGCCGGCGATGGACACAGTCATCGCGCTGACCGCGTCCCGGTCGCCCGGGCAGCTGGTATCGGTCGGGCTGGACTCCGGCGAGCGCTTTCTGCTGTCGACGCGCCGGCTGGCTGAGCTTCGTCTGGCCGCGGGCGACGAGCTCGACAGCAGACGGGTGCGAGAGCTGCGTGAGGCCGCCGAAGACGAGCGAAACGAGCAGCGCGTCCTGCGGCTGATCGCGGTGCGACCGCGTTCCCGCACCGAGCTGGCCCATCGGCTCGCCGAATGGCAGGTTCGCGAGCCGCGCGCCCAGGCGCTGCTGGAACGGCTGGAGTCGGCCGGCCTGCTCGACGAGCGGCAACTGGCGGCGGACGTGTCGGAGGGGCTGAGGCGGCGCGGGCACGGCAGCCTGCGGGCGGCACATGACCTCGACCGGCTCGCCGTCGACCCGGCCACTGCCGCTCCCGTGGTCGGTGACCATGCGGCGACCGACGCGGCGCGCGCTCGTGCGCTGCTCGTCTCGCGGTTCGGCCACGGCCCCTACGCCGCCGCGGCTGCGCGCCGGGCGGCCGCGCTCCTGGCGCGCAGGGGGTTCGGCGCGGAGGTCGTCTCGGAGGTGCTCGGACTGGACGACCACCTGCTCTGACGCGCCCACGGCGCCCTGCGTCCATTGCGGAGGCCTTCACTCCTCCGGTACGATACGAGCCGGAGCAGGTCTCCGTCTTCAGCACGTTTCGCCTGCAAATGCAGGAGTTCTCAATGCGATTCGGTGTTCGGCATCCCGGCCGCGACGTCCGTCCGGCAGCGGGGTGAGGTCCGGATCGTATGAGGCCGAATGAGGACGGCCCCGCTCCCGGTGACATCTTCCACGCCCGCCGCGTGCGGGCGATCTGACAGTAAGGAGCGACAATGGAGCAGGCGCTGATCGGCCTGGCGGCGGCGATCGTCGGCGTGGCCATCGGCTTCGCCGTGCGCGCGCGCGTCGGCGCCGGGCGCATGGCCGACGCCGAGCGGCAGGCGGCGAGGATCCTCGAGGACGCCGAGGGTCGCGCCGAGGCGCAGGTGAAAGAGGCCCGCGTCCAGGCACGCGAGGAGCTGCTGCAGCAGCGCGCGGTGCAGGAGCGGGAGCTGGGCGACCGCCGTGCCGAGATCGCCAAGATCGAAGAGCGCCTCGCGGCTCGGGAGGAGATCACGGCGGCCAAGGCGGAGGAAGTGTCACGGCGCGAGCAGTCGATCTCCGACCGCGAGACCCACGCGCGGCAGATGCAGGAGGAGCTGAAGGCGGCGAAGGACGCCCAGCTCGCCGAGCTCGAGCGCGTCGCCGGGATGACCGCGACGCAGGCCCGCGAAACGCTGCTGGCGCAGACCGAGGAGCGCGCCCGCCACGACATGGCGAAGATCGTCCGGCAGGTCGACGAGGAGACCAAGCTCGAGGCTGACCGCCGCGCCCGCAACATCCTCTCGGTCGCCATCCAGCGCACCGCCTCCGGCCACACCGCCGAGACGACGGTATCGGTCGTCCAGCTGCCCTCCGACGATCTCAAGGGCCGGATCATCGGCCGGGAGGGCCGCAACATCCGCGCGCTCGAGAACCTCACCGGCGTGGACGTGATCATCGACGACACCCCGCAGGCCGTGGTGCTGTCGGCCTTCGACGGCGTCCGGCGGGCCACGGCGCGGCTGACGCTCGAGAAGCTGATCGCCGACGGGCGCATCCACCCGTCCCGGATCGAGGAGATGTACTACCAGTCCAAGTCCGAGATCGAGGCGCAGATCGTGTCGGCGGGCGAGCAGGCCTGCTTCGAGGCGAACGTGCACGGGCTGCATCCGGAGCTGGTCAAGGTGCTCGGCCGGCTGCACTACCGCACCAGCTACGGCCAGAACGTGCTGAAGCACTCGATCGAGTGCGCGCACCTGGCGGCGATCATGGCGGCCGAGCTGGGCGCGAGCGAGAAGACCGCGCGGCGGGCGGCGCTGCTCCATGACCTCGGCAAGGCGGTGACGCACGAGGTGGAGGGCTCGCATGCGGTGATCTCGGCCGAGATGGCGCGCAAGTACCGCGAGTCGCCGAGCGTTGCGCACGCGATCGAGGCCCATCACTACGACGTCGAGCCGCAGACCGTCGAGGCGGTGCTCGTGATCGCCGCGGACTCCGTGTCCGCGTCGCGTCCGGGCGGGCGCGGCGAGAGCCTCGAGCACTACATCAAGCGGCTGGAGGCGCTCGAGGAGATCGCCGGGTCGAAGCGGGGCGTCGAGCGCGTCTACGCGATGCAGGCGGGCCGCGAGGTGCGCGTGATGGTGAAGCCGGAGGAGGTCGACGACGACACCGCCGCGCTGCTCAGCCACGAGATCGCGCGCGAGATCGAGGGGCAGCTCGAGTATCCCGGGCAGATCAAGGTGACGGTGATCCGGGAGTCGCGGGCGGTGGACGTGGCGCACTAGCGTTCGCGTCTCGTTACAAACTGCTTACATCAGACCAGAAGCTTCCAAACACAAGCTTCCGATAGTGAGAACCATGAAGGGTCGGGTCACCCTCCTCACAGTCCTCCTGATGCTCGCGTCGGGCGTCGCCGCCTACGGAGCCGGGGGCCTCACGGCGATGACGACGACGTGCAGCCATTGCGGCACGCTCGGGGCGGTGCGCGGCCACGGCGTCCTGCGGCAGACGGGCACGGGCGTCACCTACGGGACCGTCGGCCAGGGGACGATCGCGATGCTCGACCGCAGCAGCAACGGGGAGCAGAACTTCAGCGTGTCGGGCTGGGAGCACCGCTGGAAGAAGGGCGGCTTCACGTACTTCTCCGGCAAGGGCATGTCGTACCTCGCCTCGACGAGCTGGACGGTACGCATCAACGGGTCCTGGGGCATCTCGGCGACGACGCGGGCGAACGGGTGGGGGTACATCCAGGGCTCGGGCGGCTGGAGCCTCAACGGCCGCGGCGGCAGCTCGACGAGCCGCTGGCCGAGCTGGCCATCCGCCGGCCGGTCATTCTCGCTCTACTCCTGAAGCCGTCCCGCCCGACGGCTACCATGCAGGCCCATGGCTGAGAAGATCCTCATCGTCGAGGACGAGCGCAACATCGCGTCCTTCGTCTCGATGTACCTGAAGAACGCGAGGTACCAGGTCGAGATCGCCCGCGACGGCGGCGAGGCGCTGCTCAAGGCCGAGAACGTCAAGCCGGACCTGGTCGTGCTCGATCTGATGCTGCCGGACATCGACGGGCTCGAGGTCTGCCGCCAGATCCGCTCGACCTCGGACGTGCCGATCCTGATGCTGACCGCCCGCGACGACGACATCGACAAGATCGTCGGCCTCGAGGTGGGTGCGGACGACTACCTGACCAAGCCGTTCAATCCGCGCGAGCTGGTGGCCCGGATCAAGTCGATCCTGCGCCGCGCGACCCAGACCCAGAAGAGCGGCCGGCCGCCGGAGGCCGTCATGGAGCACGGCGCGATCAAGATCGACGCCGGTCGCCGCGAGGTGACCGTGAGCGGCGAGCAGGTGCAGCTCGCGCCGAAGGAGTTCGACCTGCTCTGGGAGCTGCTCGACCACCGCGGGCTGGTGTTGACGCGCGACCAGCTGCTCGAGCGGGTGTGGGGCTACACGTTTGCCGGCGATACGCGCACGGTGGACGTGCACGTGCGCCAGCTTCGCCGGAAGCTCGGCGACGAGTGCCCGGTCGCCACCGTCTGGGGCGTCGGGTACAAGGTCGCTGACGATGCTTCGGTCGCTTAGGACACGGCTCGCCCTTCTCTTCGCCGGGACGCTGCTGCTGGCGACGGTGATCGCCGGCGCCGCGTCGATCCGCCTCTACCAGTCCTACAACCGCGACCAGACCTCGCGCGAGCTGCGCAAGCAGGTCGTCGGCGCGGCCGACTACTTCAGCAAGGCCGCGGTCGGCTTCGGCGGGCACAATCGGCGGGCGCCCACCGGGTTCACGGTGGATCAGTTTCAGCACATCTGCAGCTGCAAGCTGCTGTGGGAGGGCCAGCTTCCGCCCTTCCCGACGAAGTCGAACCTGCTCGAGTTCGCCGGCAACGGCACCAAGCTCGACTGGAGACGGATGCACCAGGGCGAGGCGGAGACCTTCCAGTTCATCCCGCCCGACCAGTCGCGGACGTATCTGGGCGCGGCGGCACCGCTGACGGTCGACGGCCTGCCGCTGGGCGCGATCGTGATGGCCAAGCCGCTGGCCGACGTGAACAGCGCGTGGACGAAGGTGGCCGTTCGGGTCGCCGCGGGCACGGGCATCGGGCTGCTGGTCGCGTTCGTCCTGGCGACGCTCGTCGCGCGGCGCATCACCCGCCCGCTGAAGGAGATCGGCGCGGCCGCCGACCGGGTCGCGCGTGGCGACCTCGAGGTCAACGTCGCCGGCCGGGACACGGCCGACGACGAGCTGGGCCAGCTCGCACACCGCTTCCAGGGCATGGTCAACCGCCTGCGCGAGGTGGACGAGCTCGAGCGCAACTTCCTGATGCGCGTCACCCACGAGCTGCGCACGCCCGTCACGGCCATCTCCGGCCACGTGCAGGCGATGACCGAGGGCCTCGTCGGTCCCGAGGACTTGGATGCATCGCTCGGCGCCGTCGGCGAGGAGGTGCGCCGCATCGGGCGGCTGGTCGACGACCTGCTCGACCTCACGCGCCTCGAGGCGCACCAGTTCCGGCTGGTGCGCGAGGAGGTCGGCCTGGAGGCGCTGCTCGAGCAGGCCGCCTCGTCCTTCCGCGACCGTGCGCGGTCGAACGACGTCTCCTTCGATGCGCTGACCGCGGGCGCGCCGACGGTGCTCTCGGACGGCGACCGCGTACTGCAGATCGTGTCCAACCTGCTCGACAATGCGTTTCGCTGGACGCCGCGCAAGGGCACGGTAACGCTCAGCTATGCGGCGGCGAACGGCACCACGGCGATCCACATCTCGGACACCGGCCCCGGCATCCCCGCCGCGGACCAGGACGCGGTGTTCCACCCGTTCTACAGCCGGCGGGGCGAGGGCGGCACCGGTCTCGGCCTGTCCATCGGGCGCGAGCTGGCGCACGCGCTGGGCGGGCGCCTGACGGTGGACAGCGAGCCCGGTCAGGGGACGACCTTCACGCTGTCGCTGCCCTCGTCGCAGCTCAACGGCGACGGCCGGACGGCCTGATGCGCTACCGGCTGTGCGACACGGCGCAGGACGTCTCGGGCATCGCCGTGCACCTCGGCATCAGTGCCGAGCCGTTTGCCGACGAGGTGCCCTACGAGCTGTCGCTGCACGCCGGGGGCCTGCAGGTCGCGCACGTCGAGCGGGCCACGCTGACGCCGGCCGAGCTGTTCGCGCTCGGACATGCGCTGCTCGACGCGGCCGCCGACGGGTTCGGCCACTTCGTCCCCGCGGACGAGGTGTTCGGGCTCGACCTGGCGCCGCCCAGCGTCCCCGTCGCCATCGACGAGGTCGGCATCACCGCCTGGGTCGACGCGGGCCGTGCGGCCGGGCGGACCGCCACGCGCAGCGGGGTGGCCGTGCAGCTCGTCGTGGATGCGCCGGCACTGGCCATGGTGGCCGAGGCGGTCTGCGACGACGCCGCCCGCGTGCTCAGCCGCTGAGCCTCAGTCGCCGTCGGAGGCGACTGCGAGCTCGCCCTCGACCGACTCGACGGCCGGCCGCGCGTGCTCCTCGGGCACGTGCACGTACTTGCCGCCCCGGAACCACGACGCGACCGCAGCGATCAGACAGGCGGCGATGGCGAAGTCGAACGCCTCCCGCAGCCCCTCGGAGAACGGCTTCGAGATCAGCGTCGGGAAGTACTCGCGGCTGGTGAGGAACGCGGCGTGGTGCGCGCCGAGCTGTCCCAGCGAGCCGCGCAGCAGCTCGTGCATCGGGTTGTAGCCGAGGAACGACGCGAACAGCAGACCGACCGGCGGCAGCTGCGAGATGCGGTGGGCGTCCGCGGCGCTGACGCCCTGGGCGCGGAGGCCGGCGTCCATCGTCCCGGGCAGCGAGCCGGCGAGCCCGAGGATCATCAGGCTGAAGAAGATGCCGATCGACAGCACCATCGCGGAGTTCTGGAACGTCGTCATCATCCCGGCGCCGGCCCCGCGGCGATCGGGCGGCAGGCTGTTCATGATGCCCGCCTGGTTGGGCGACGCGAACAGCCCCATGCCGACGCCGACGAGCAGCAGCAGGCCGGCGAACTGCGGGTACGCGAAGTTCACGGGAAGCCGCTCGAACAGGTAGAAGGCGACGGCGGCGATCAGCATCCCGCCGGTCGCGAACGGTCGGGCGCCGAAGTGGTCGGAGAGCCAGCCGGACGCGGGGCCGGCGACGAGGAAGCCGACGGTGAGCGGCAGCATGTAGATGCCTGCCCAGAGCGGCGTCTCGGAAAAGCTGTAGCCGTGCAGCGGCAGCCAGATCCCCTGGAGCCAGATGATCAGCATGAACATCAGCCCGCCGCGGCCGAGCGAGGCCAGCAGCGTCGCCAGGTTGCCGAACGAGAACGGTCTCATCCGAAACAGGGAGAGGCGGAACATGGCGTCCTCGGTGCGCATCTCGATGACCGCGAACGCGGTGAGCAGCACGACGCCGGCCACCAGCGCCGCGACCACCTTCGGGCTCGTCCAGCCCATCGTGTGCCCGCCGTAGGGCTGGATGCCGTAGGTGATCGCGACCAGCACCGCGATCAGCCCGGAGGCGAACGTGACGTTGCCCCACCAGTCGATCCGCGCGGGCTGTCGGATGCCGCGCTCCTCGAGCTTGCGCCACGACCAGATCGTCCCGAACAGCCCGACCGGAACCGAGACCAGGAAGACGAGGCGCCAGCTGACGGGGCCGAGCAGCCCCCCGAGCACGAGGCCGATGAACGAGCCCGCGATCCCGGCGACGGCGTTCACGCCGAGCGCCGTCCCTCGCTGGTCGTGCGGGAAGGCGTCGGTGATGATCGCCGACGAGTTCGCGAACAGGAACGCGCCGCCGACACCCTGGCCGATGCGCATCGCGATCAGCCACAGGGCGCCGTGGCTGCCGGTCATCCACGTCACGGCGAGCAGCAGCGAGAACAGCGTGAACAACGCGAATCCCGTGGTGAACATGCGGACGCGGCCGTAGATGTCGCCGACGCGGCCGAAGCTGACGACGAGCACGGCGGTCGCGACCAGGAAGCCATGATCATCCACAGCAGGTAGCTGGAGTTGGCCGGCTCGAGCGGATTCAGGTGGATCCCGCGGAAGATGTCGGGCAGTGCGATCAGCACGATCGACGAGTTGATCGTCGCCATCAGGATGCCGATCGTCGTGTTCGAGAGCGCGACCCACTTGTAGCGCTCGGAGTGGGTGGCGGTCACGCGGGCTGCTCCATCTCGGCGAGCATCGAGCGCAACCGGCGCCGCTTGGCTGCCAGATCGTCCTCGAGCCGCTCCAGGTCGGTGAGCCGGGCTCGCACCAGTGAGATCTGGGTGTCGACGTGGTCGAGCCCCTCGCGGATGATCTGCGCGCGGGTGCCCTCGTCCGCGCTGGTCAGCTCCTGCCAGCGTTCGCGCAGCCGTGCGCGGGCATCCTCGGCGTCCATCCACTCACGCAGCTCGACGAGAGACAGGCCGAGCAGCGTGCGGACGTGCAACACGTCTCGCAGCCGCTGCTCGTCGTGGTCGTCGTAGATGCGGTGGCCGCCCTCCGGCCGGTCTCGACCGGGCAGCAGGCCCAGCTCCTCGTAGTAGCGCACGGCGCGCGGCGTGGTGCCCACGCGCCGGGCAAGCTCGCCGATCCGGAATGTCGTGGATGCCTCGATCACATTTCTAACCTTAACGGAAGATTCCACGGCGAACAAGGCCGCAAAACACCGCGGTGCGATACTGACGCATGCGTCACTATCACGACCCGATCGTCGCTCGCTCGGCCGGTCACTATGCTTCCGGACCATGGGCGACCAGCCGATGCACCGCCGCTACCACGTCCAGACCTTCGGGTGCCAGATGAACGTCCACGACTCGGAGCGGATGAAGGGCCTGCTGGAGTCGCTGGGACTGGGGGAGGCCGCCGATCCGGCCGACGCCGACCTGCTGCTGTTCAACACCTGCACCATCCGCGAGAAGGCGGACGACCGCTTCGTCGCCCACCTGATGGAGGCGCGTGCCGCAAAGCAGCGCGACCCCGACAAGGTGATCGTCGTGGGCGGCTGCTGGTCGGAGTCGATCAAGGACGAGCTGTTCGAGCGCTACCCGTTCGTCGACCTCGCGTTCGGCCCGGGCGCGATCCACAAGCTCGGGGACTACATCCGGGCCGGGGGCGATGTCCCCCCCGGGCACTTCTCGACGTTCGACGCCTTCGCCGGCCATCTGCCCGGGAAGCGCGAGCGCCGCCACCAGGCCTGGCTGCAGATCTCCCAGGGCTGCAACTCGCGGTGCAGCTACTGCATCGTGCCCAGCGTGCGAGGCCGCGAGCAGAGCCGCACCATGGACGACCTCGTCGGCGAGGCGACCGCCCTGGCGGCCGATGGCGTCCGCGAGCTGACCCTGCTCGGCCAGAACGTCAACTCCTGGGGTCGCGACCTCCCGCCCGCCGTCCGCGCCGGGTTCGGCGACCTGCTCCGGGCGCTCGACGCCGTCGAGGGCGTCGACCGGATCCGCTTCACCAGCCCGCATCCCAAGGACATGCGGGACGACGTGATCGCGGCGATCGCAGAGTGCGCCGCCGTCTGCGAGCACGTGCACCTCCCGCTCCAGTCCGGCTCGTCCCGCGTCCTCAAGGCGATGCGCCGCACGTACAACCGCGAGCGCTACCTCTCGCTGGTCGACCGGATCCGCAGCTCCGTACCGGGCATCGCGCTGACGACCGACATCATCGTGGGCTTCCCCGGCGAGACCGAGGGAGACTTCCAGGAGACGCTCGATGTCGTCGACGAGGTCGGCTACGACCACGCGTTCACCTTCGTCTACTCACCTCGCCGCGGCACGGAGGCGGCGACCATGGCCGATCAGGTGCCCGATGAGGTGAAGAGCGAGCGCATCGTCCGGCTCGTGGAGGCTGTTCAGCGGCATGCGGCCACCCGCAACGCCGCGCTCGTCGGCACCGTGCAGGAGGTGCTGGTCGAGGGGCCGAGCCGGACCGACCCGGACGTCCTGCGGGGCCGCACGAGAGGCAACAAGACGACGCTCTTCCGGGGCGACGCGCCGGAGGGCGATCTCGTCGCCGTCGAGATCGAGCGGGCGACCTCGCAGACGCTCTCCGGCCGCCAGGCCGCCGCCGTCGCGGCGTGACGCCGTGACGCGCGTGATCGCCGTGTTCGGGCCGACCGCGGCCGGGAAGACGGCAGCCGCGGTGCGGCTCGCGCACGCGCTCGGCGCCGAGATCGTCAACTGCGACGCGATGCAGCTCTACGCCGGACTGCCGGTCCTGACGAACCAGCCGTCCGAGCAGGAGCGGGACGGCGTGCCGCATCACCTGCTGGCGGTCTGGCCGCTTGGCCACGAGGGGTCGGTGGTTGAGTACGGCCGTCTCGCGCGCGAGGCGATCGCCGGCATCCGGTCGCGCGGGCACGACGCGGTGGTCGTCGGCGGCAGCGGCCTCTACCTGCGCGCCGCGCTCGCGCCGCTGGACGTCCCGCCGCAGCCGCGCCCCGGCGACCGCGAGCGGTTCGAGCGCCTCTACGACCGCGACGGAGCGCACGCGGCGCACGCGCTGCTCGAGCGCCGGGATCCCCGCGCGGCCGGCGTCGTGCACCGCAACGACCGGCGGCGGGTCGTGCGCGCGCTCGAGCTGACCGAGATCGGCGCCTCGCTTGCTCCGGAGTCGAGCTCTCTCTGGGCCCCCGCACACGGCGATTCGGTGGTGCTCGGCCTCGAGGTTGCGCCGGACGAGATCCGCCGAAGAATCGCCGAGCGCACGCGCAGCATGTTCGAGCGCGGGGTGGAGGACGAGGTGCGCGAAGCGCTCGGCGGCCCGGTCTCGCGGACCGCCGCGCGCATCCACGGGCTGCAGGATGTCGCCGCCCTGCTGGCCGGCGAGATCGACCGCGAAGAGGCGATCCGGCGGCTCGACGTGCGCACCCGCCGGTACGCGAAGCGCCAGCGGGCCTGGATGCGTCGGCTGCCCGGGCTGCGGCCGGTGGCGCCGGACGCGGTGGTGCCCGAGCGGGTGGCAGGGTGAGGGAGCGCGAGCACGATGCGGTACGCGAGGCGCGCGATGCCCTGGTCGTGATCGGCGCAGTCACGCCGCCGCTCGTGATCCTCTCGGTGCTCTTCGGGGTCGCGACCGACGAGCTCGACGAGTTCCTGCGCTGGATCGCAGGCACGCTCCTGATGGCGTCCGTGCTGCTCGTCTGCCTGGCCTCGGCGCTGCTCGTGGCGGACCGTCTCGCGCGCAGCTGGTGGAACGTCCGCCCGCATGCGCTTCGCCGCCTCCAGCTGATCCCGGGCAGCCTCGGGGTCGCGTTGCTGCTGGTCGCCGGATATCCGACCACGGAGCCCGTCATCATCGGGCTGAGCGTGGTCGCGCTGATCCTCGGCGCGCTGGTCGCCGCCGGGGCGGCGCTCGACCTGTGACCCATCCCATATCCTCCGGCGATGCGGTTCGAGAAGTGGCACGGCATCGGCAACGCCTACCTCGTGATCGAGCAGGCCGACCTTCCCGTCGAGCCGACCGCCGCGCGGGTCGAGCGGATCTGCCATGCGGACCTCGGCGCCGGCGGCGACGGCATCCTGCTGATCTCCGGCGACTCAGGCCGCCCGCGGGTGCGCATCTTCAACCCCGACGGCGGCGAGGCCGAGTTCTCCGGCAACGGCACGCGCATCGCCGCCGGATACCTGATGCAGCGCGACGGCGTCGACCGCGTCGACATGACCACAATCAAGGGCCCGATACGCGGAGAGCGCCACGGCGACGTGATCACGATCGACGCGGGCCGCGCCGCGCTCGAGTCGGGCGACCACCGGCCGGACGGCGGCCCGCCGCCGGCCGACCGGTACACGTTCGTGTCAATCGGGAACCCCCACTGCGTGATCGAGGTCGACGACCCCGAGCCGCTCGATCTGGCGGCCGTCGGGCGGCCGATCGAGCACCATGCCTGGTTCCCGAACCGCACGAACGTCGAGTTCTACCGACCGCTCTCCGAGCACGACATCCGCATGCGGGTCTGGGAGCGCGGCGCCGGCGAGACGCTGTCGTCGGGGAGCGGCTCGAGCGCGGCCGCCGTTGCCGCCGTCGTCAACGGCCGGGCGCGGTCGCCGGTGACGGTGCACCTGGACGGCGGTGACCTGACGATTGACGTCTCCGACGACCTCGACGTGCGCCTGACCGGCCCGGTCGAGCCGATCCTGCGCGGAACGTTCGACGGAGCGTTCCTCCGCTCGCTGGAGCAGCTGTGAGGATCGCGAAGCGCGTGACCCAGCTGCCGCCGTACCTGTTCGCCGAGCTGGAGCGGAAGATCGAGGAGAAGCGCAAGGCGGGGGTGGACGTGATCTCGCTCGGGATTGGGGATCCCGACCTGCCGACACCGGACGCCGTGGTCGCGGAGGGGCAGCGCCAGCTGGCGCGCCCCGACACCCACCAGTACCCCTCCAACAGGGGACGGCCGGCCTTCCGGGAGGCCGTCGCCGACTTCTACCGGCGACGGTTCGGGGTCGACCTCGACCCTGAGACCGAGGTGCTGCCCCTGCTCGGCGGCAAGGAGGGGATCGCGCACATCTGCTGGGCGATGCTCGACCCGGGTGACGTGTGCCTCGCGGCGGATCCCGGCTACCCGGTGTACACCTCGGGGCCGTTCCTCTGCGGAGCGGAAGCTGTGTTGATGCCGCTCAAAGCCGCAACCGGCTTCCAGCCGGACCTGGAGGCGATCACCGCCGAGCACCGGTCGCGCGCGAACCTGCTGTTCTGCAACTACCCGAACAACCCGACCGGCGCAGTCATCGAGGACGACTTCTTCGAGCGTCTGGCACGGTTCGGGCTCGAGCACGAGATCCCGGTCGTGCACGACAACGCGTACTCCGAGATCACCTTCGACGGCTACGTCGCACCGAGCTTCCTCCAGGCGCCTGGGGCAAAGGAGGCAGGCATCGAGATGTTCTCGCTGTCGAAGGCCTACAACATGACCGGCTGGCGCGTCGGTGCTGCGGTCGGCAATGCGGACATGATCCACGCGCTCTGGAAGCTGAAGACGAACATCGACTCCGGGATGTTCGACGCCGTCCAGATGGCCGGCGTGCGAGCGCTGGGGGAGGGCGGCTCGGTCGCGCGTGAGATGTGCGAGGTGTACCGCCGCCGCCGCGATCTCGCAGTATCGGCACTGCAGGCCGTCGGCATCGAGGTGGAGCCGCCGCGCGGCACGATGTACATCTGGGTGCCGGCCCCCGCGAGCCACACCTCCGTGTCGTTCACCGAGCTGGTGCTCGAGCAGGCCGGTGTGGTCGTCTCGCCCGGGTCGTCGTTCGGCCCGAACGGGGAAGGGTATGTCCGGCTCTCGCTCACGCTCCCGGATGCCCGGCTCCGCGAGGCCGTGGAGCGGATCGAGCGGCATCTCCGCGTGGCTGTCTGAGCGGCCCGGGACGGCCACACCCCGCCACCTATACTCATCGTATGCAGGCGACCTCCCAGAACGGCGCATCGCCGGGCGTCGCGCCCGAGCGCGGCATCATCATGCTCACGCTCCCACCCGGCGCGGACGCGGGACCGATGCTGCTCGAAATGGAGGAGCTGCTGCGCACTGCCGGTGTGGAGGCGGTCGCATCGATCGTGCAGCACCGTGCCGGCCCGCACCCGAGCACCTACCTCGGGCCTGGGAAGCTGGAGGAGCTCAAGGAGCTCGCCGAACGCCTGCACGCCGAGGTCGTGGTCTGCGACGACGAGCTCACCCCGAGGCAGCAGCGCCGGCTCGAGGACGAGCTGCAGTCGCGGGTGGTCGACCGCACCGCGGTGATCCTGGACATATTCGCGCAGCACGCGCACACAGCCGAGGGCAAGCTCCAGGTGGAGCTGGCCCAGCTCGAGTACAACCTCCAGCGCATGCGCGGGATGTGGCAGCACCTCGAGCGCCTCGGCGGCGGCATCGGTACCCGCGGCCCCGGCGAGTCGCAGCTCGAGTCCGATCGCCGGATGGCCAGGCGGCGCATCTCGCTGCTGCGCGGTCGGCTGCGCGACGTCGCCGCGCGGCGCGACGTGATGCGGCAGGAGCGGTCGCGAAACCAGACGCCGACGGTCTCGCTCGCCGGGTACACCAACGTCGGCAAGTCCACCCTCCTGAACGCCCTCACGGGAAGCGACGTGAGCGTCGACAACCGGTTGTTCGAGACGCTCGACCCGACCACGCGCGCCTTCCGCGAAGGCGGCAGGTCGTATCTCGTCACGGACACGGTCGGCTTCATCCGGAAGCTGCCACACGGGCTGGTCGAGGCGTTCGCAGCGACGCTCGAGGAGACGCTGGCGGGAGATCTGGTGCTGGTCGTGGCCGATGGGTCGGCGGACGAGGACGAGCTGTCCGGACAGCTGTCGAGCGTTGAGTCGGTGCTGGACGAGATCGAGGCCGAGGAGATTCCGCAGCTGCTCGTGCTGAACAAGATCGACATCGTCGACCCGCTCGGCCGCCGCCGCCTGCGGAACCGGTATCCCCAGGCGGCGCAGGTC
Source organism: Gaiellales bacterium (assembly GCA_036403155.1). Taxonomy (GTDB): domain Bacteria; phylum Actinomycetota; class Thermoleophilia; order Gaiellales; family JAICJC01; genus JAICYJ01. The sequence goes on from DASWRM010000076.1 coordinate 104,669, forward strand.
TCGGCGCGCACCGGCGAGGGGCTGGACGAGCTGAAGCAGCGGGTGGCGGAGTTCTTCGCAGACCGCTTCGTGGACGTGCGGCTGCTGCTGCCACACGACCGCGGCGCGGCGCTGTCGGCGCTCTACGAGTCGGGCGCGCCGATCACGGCGCGCGAGGACGCGGCCGACGGCGTGCTCGTGACCGCGCGCCTGCCAGAGCGGCTGGTCAGCCGGTTCGAGCGCTACCGCGCGGACGACCGTTGAGCGTCGCGGTCGCCTTCCAGCGGCTGCATCCCGACGCGCAGATCCCAACGGCGGCATACCGGCATGACGCAGGCCTCGACCTCGCGAGCGTCGAGCGCGCGGTGCTGCGGCCGGGCGAGCGAGGGACGATCGGCACCGGTCTGGCCGTCGCGATCCCTCCAGGGCATGCCGGGTTCGTGCAGCCCCGGTCGGGGCTGGCCGCACGCAACGGCATCACCGTGGTTAACTCTCCGGGTCTGATCGACGCCGGCTACCGCGGAGAGCTGCGGGTGGTGCTGCTGAACACGGATCGCGAGCACGACTTCACGGTGGAGATCGGCGACCGCATCGCCCAGCTCGTGGTGCTCGCGCTGCCGCAGCTGGAGCTGGTCGAGATGGAACGGCTCCCCGAGTCGGAGCGCGCCGCGCGCGGCTTCGGCTCGTCCTCGGCGGGCGGGCCGTGAGCGAGCCGCGCATCCGGGTGGCCGCGCTGATACGCCGCGGCAACTCGGTGCTGCTGTGCAACCACACCAAGCTCGGCCGCTCGTACTGGCTGCTGCCGGGCGGCGGGGTGGAGGAGGGCGAGTCGCTCCACGAGGCGCTGCTGCGCGAGCTGGACGAGGAGTGCTCCCTGCGAGCCGTCACCCTCGAGGGGCCGATCGCCATTGCGGAGTCGATCGCACCGGCCGGCGAACGGCCGCGCAAGCACGTCGTGCACCTGGTCTTCGCGGGCAGCGTGCAGGACGACCAGTTCGCGGGCATCGCGTCCGACGACGCCTCGATCCGGGGGCACCGGTTGGTGCCCATCGCCGACCTCGCCGCGATGGACGTCCGGCCGCCGATCCACCGCTTCCTCGAGCGCTGGATGCCCGGCGACCCCTTCGTCCACCTCGGGCAGCTGTGGGTGCGCTGACCGCGCCGGTGTTCAGGGCGGGTTAAGCAGTTTGACGCGGTGAGCGGACGCTCGTACCCTCCTTACGCACAAAGTCGATAGACATTGAGGAGATTCTGCCGAATGCTTCCCATCCGCGTCATCCATACCCACCGCCGTCCGTCACGCGAGAGCGAGCACGAGCTGTTCACGAGGCTGGCCCAGGAGCGGCGCCGCCAGCGACGTCGAGAGCGCCGCGGCCAGCTCCTGCGCGGCGTGCGCAGGCTGGGGTAGCGGTTCACGCGGACGGCTCCACCTCCCTCCCGGAGCTCGTCCGCGGTGCGGGGGAGCGGTCGCCGGTGCGACCGCTCCCCCGAGTGGCTCACCGGTCCGCGATGCGGGCGGCGACCCGCTGCGCCTCGAGCTCCAGCGCGTCGTCGAGCTCCGCCAGGGCCTGCGGGATGCCGGCCCGCTCGAGCGCCTGGGCGATCAGCCAGTCTGCGAGCCACGGATTCTTCGGCAGCAGGGGCCCATGCACGTACGTCCCCACCACGGACCCGGCGTGCACCCCCTCGCCGCCGTCGCGTCCGTTGTTGCCGTTCCCGGAGACCACGCGGCCGAGCGGGGAGAGCCCCGGCCCGAGCGTCGTGCGCCCGGCATGGTTCTCGAAGCCGACGAGCCGGCGCGGTGGCCCGCCGTCGAGGGAGCATTCGAGCACGACGTTGCCGATCATCCGCGTGCTGCCGGCCTCGGTCACCAGGTCGACCAGGCCGATTCCGCGCATCTCGTCGCCCTGGTGCCCTCGGTAGTAATGGCCGAGCAGCTGGTAGCCGCCGCAGACGGCCAGCACCGCGGCGCCGGATGCCACCTGCTCGGCGAGCGTGCCCGCATGCCTGGCGATGTCGTCCGCTATCAGCATCTGGTCACGGTCCTGCCCGCCGCCGAGGTAGTACAGGTCGGCGTCGGGAAGCGCCTCGCCGACGCCGACTCCCGTGACCTCGAAGCCGATGTCGCGCCACCGGCAGCGATGCTCCAGCACCGCAATGTTTCCGCGGTCGGCGTAGATGTTGAGGTGCTCGGGATAGAGGTGGGCCACGCGCACGGCGGTCATGCCGCCTCCTGCCAGTAGGGCGCCACCAGCCCGCGCGCCTCCAGCAGGCCGCGCAGCTGCAGCATCGCCGTGTACGTCGCGAGCAGATACGCCGTGCCGGCGGCTTCCGATGCGACACGGTCGACGGCGGCGCCGACATCGGGCTCCACCTGGATCCGCCCGGCATCGACGTCGGCGTACTTGAGCCGCATGCCCATCTCGGCTGCACGGGTTCCGGTGCACACGACGCGATCGACCTGGGGCGCGAGCCGCTCGAAGTCGACGTCCCAGATCCACGATACGTCCCGGCCGTCGGCGATCCGGTCGTTCAGCGCCACGAGCAAGGTCTTTCGGCGGGCGTCCCCGGCCAGCGTGCGGATCACCTCGTTGGCTCCGGCAGGATTCTTCACGAGCAGCAGCACCGCGTCGACGTCGCCCAGCCGGATCCGCTCGAAGCGGCCGAAGGCGGCCGAGAAGCGCTCCAGCCCGGCCACCACATCGTCGATCCCGGCCCCGGCGCGGAGCGCCAGCGCCGCCGCCGCCAGTGCGTTGTAGACGTTGTAGAGGCCCGGCAGCGGGAGGCGCACCGGCACGTCGCCCGACGGCGTGCAGAGCCGAAAGGAGACCGCGTCCAACCCCTCGAGCCGGATGTCGCGCGCGGCCAGGTCGAGCGAGGGGCGCGCGTCGCCGCACGACGGGCACGCCCAGTCGCCGAGGTGCCCGAGGTACACCGCCCGGTATGCGTAGCGGGCGCCGCAGCGGACGCACCACTTCGAGTCCGATGCGTGCTGCATCTCGGCCAGCGCGACGGCCGGATCGTCCAGCCCGAACCAGGTGTGACGCTCCCGCTCGCGGCCGATCGACGCGACCAGCGGGTCGTCGGCGTTGCTGATCAGCGCCGTGCCGCCGGGCAACGCCTCGCACATCGCGCGCCAGCGCCCGGCGATCAGCTCGAGCTCGCCGTAGCGGTCGAGCTGGTCGCGGAACAGGTTGCCGAGCACGAGGGTGCGGGGGGACAGCGAGGCCGCGACGCCGGGCAGCGCCGCCTCGTCTACCTCGAACAGGCCGAGGTCGGCGTCGTGGTCCCGGATCAGCGCCGAGGCGACCCCGGATGCGAGGTTCGCGCCCGCCCCGTTGCGGCTCAGACGCAGGGGAGGCGAGAGGATCGACGCGGCCATCTTGGCCGTGGTCGTCTTGCCGTTGGTTGCCGAGATCACCGCCGACCCGCGCCGCAAGCCGGTGGCGAGCCGGTCGATTGCGTCCGGCTGGACGGCGAGCAGCAGGCGCCCGGGCAGTGTGGTGCCCCCGCCGCGACCGGTGGCACGGGACAGCGCCGCGGTCGCTCGCGCGAGCCCGACTTTCGCCTGGAACAGCACGCTCGCGTCAGTCGGCGCTGTGCGCCATCACGAGCTCGGCCTCGATGTCCTCGAGCCGATCCTGCAGACGGTTCCAGGCATCCAGCTCGTCGTCCTCGTACCGCTCGCTGTCGCGCGTGGCGTCGAGGTACTCCTGCCAGGCCCGGCGCCGCAGGCCGTGGCCGACGTCCTGATCCGGGGTGGTGGGTGCTGGATGCGTCGTCATGGCTGCACCCCATTCTAGCGGGTGACCGGCCGCCAGGGTCCCGGCGGACCGGGTCGGGGCGGGGAGGAGTAGAGCGTGTTGAGAACTTCGCAACCGGATTCGTCGCGGTGCCAGTCCGCTCACGGTTTGCTATTGTCGGTGCCCCGCGACAACACAGCCGGCGGGGGTTCTCGCCGGATATGGCGGAGTCGGCAATCTCGACGGAGAATAGGGTCGATGCGTCGCAAGACCGTGTACCGCGCGATCGAAGGCATCGATCGCACGCAGCTGGAGGCCTTCCAGGCCGGAATGCGCAAGCGCTACTCCGACGAGCACATCCTCGCGGAGCTGAACGCCTGCGCGAAGCGACTCGGCAGGTCGCCCACCATGCGCGAGTTCGAGGCCGACCCCGAGACGACCGTTCACCCGCAGACGGTGATCGAGCACTTCAAGTCGTGGAATCGCGCGAAGCGGCTCGCGGGCCTCGTCCCGCGGCGCTTTGCGACGCGCGACGAGCTGCTCAAGCTGCTGCGCGAGCTCGGCGACCAGCTCGGCCGCGTGCCGACGGCGAAGGACATCGAGGCGCGGAAGGGGTCGATGCCGTCCAAGTCGCTCTACTGGCACACGTTCGGATCGCTGAACAACGCCCTCAAGGAGGCGGGATTCGACGTCCCGGTGGGGGAGGAGCGGCTGGAGCGCGCCATCGACCAGGGCACCGCGCTGGCCGTGCGCGTGGGGCGCCTGCCGAAGTTCGCGGACTGGGCGCAGGCCCGTCGCGAGGACCCGTCCATGCTGACCGAGTGGCAGGTCTACCGGATGTTCGACGCGCGTCGCGGCGCATGGTCGACGTTCCAGTTCCTGATCCGCCAGCGGCTCGAGGGCCGGGGCGTCGCGGTCGGCCCCGAGGGTCGGATCGGCTGAGGCTCCGCCTCCCGGGCTAGGCGCAGAGCGGGCAGTCTTCCGGCGGCAGCAGGTCGAGGTCGATGACGGCCTGCAGCGCTGCCCGCGCGAGCAGCGCCGAGTCGCCGGGGCCCAGCCGGGGCTGCGCGATCTCGTCCCACGGCACCAGCCGGGGCCCGACCGAGAGCTCGACGCGGGCGACGGCCGGTGCGCCGCGCTCGGCGTCCAGCCCCGACGAGCACTCGACCGGCGCGGTCAGGCTCACGGTCGACACCTGTTCGCCCAGCCGGAACCGGCGCAGGTACATGGGCGGCAGCTCGCCCCCCAGGTCGAGGTAGCGATAGCCGGCCGCAGCCGGCGTCTGCGGGATGCGGGCATGCGAGCAGCAGCGCGCGAGTCGTTCCGCGTCCGCCGGATCGATCTCCCCCCGCAAACGCCCCAGCATCTCGATCGTCATGCACCCGTTGTCGGCCCTCACCGGAGGCGGCACATCCCCCGGCGGCGCTAACACAAGCACGACGATTCGCAACTGCACCCGAATTGCGCTCAAGAGTCCGCGCCGCGCGGCCGATCCCACTGGTACACGGGGGCGTACGCGCGTCCCCCTGACGGAGGATCTTCGACTCGTGAGCAACGCACCCGCCGACGACACGCCGGCCAATCCCGAGATCCAGCTCGACTCCCCGGAGGCCGAGGTGGAGGAGCTCGACCTGGTCGAAAGCTCCGCGCCGGCGGTCGACCTGCTGCACACCTACGTCCGGCAGATCGGCGACGGCGCGCTGCTGACGCATGAGGAGGAGCTCGACCTCGCCCGCCGCAAGGACCTCGGCGACGAGGCTGCCAAGGCACGCCTGGTCGAGTGCAACCTGCGCCTGGTCATCAGCATGGCGCGCGCGTACTCCTCATCCGGCGTGCCGCTGCTCGATCTGATCCAGGAGGGCAACCTGGGCCTGATGCGAGCGGTCGAGAAGTTCGACTACCGGCGCGGCTACAAGCTTTCCACCTACGCAACCTGGTGGATCCGCCAGTCGATGTCGCGCGCGATCGCGGATCAGGGGCGCACCATCCGCCTGCCGCTGCACGTGCTGGACGTGATCAAGAAGCTGCACCGCGCGCGCCGCAAGCTGACCCAGACGCTCGGGCGCGACCCGCTGCCCTCCGAGCTGGCCGCCGAGCTCGAGCTGCCCGTCGAGCGCGTCATGGAGCTCCAGCGCATGATCGAGGATCCCGTGTCGCTCGAGGCGCCGGTGGGCGACGGAGAGTCGCTCTTCGCCGACATGGTGGAGGACGTCAACTCACAGCGGCCGCACGACGAGGTCGCGGGCCACGAGCGGACGAAGGAGCTGCAGGAGGCGCTCGACGGCCTCAACGAGCGCACGCGCCACGTGCTCGAGGCGCGGTTCGGCCTCGGCAACCGCGAGCCGGCCACCCTCGAGCAGGTCGGCTCCGAGATCGGCGTGACGCGCGAGCGCGTCCGCCAGATCGAGACGCGCGCCCTGCGCGAGCTGGAGAACCGCAATCCTGATCTCAGGGATTTCCTGCCCGGCCACGAGTGAACGCGACCACGGCCGCGGTTGAGACGTTCGCCTCGCGGCTGTCGCACGTCAGCCTGGCGGTGCTGGCGCTGGCCGTGGCGCTGCACCTGGCGAACCTGCTGCTCCGCGCCACCGCCTGGCGCACGACGCTGGCCGCGGCGTTGCCGCTGCGCTCGTTCCGCTGGAGGGGAGTGACCGGGGCCTACGTGGCCGGAGCCGGCGTGAACAGCGTCGTGCCGGCCAGGGGAGGGGACGTGGCCCGCGTCGTGCTGGCCTCACGGCTCGCCCCCGGATGCTGCTGCGTCACGGTCGCATCGACGCTGCTGGTCGAGACGCTGCTGGACGCCGCCGTCGGAACCTCGCTCGCCGCATGGGCCGTCTCGTCCGGAGCCGTGCCTGCCGGCCTGGTCGCCCTGCGCCCGCCGGGGGGCCCGGTCGTCACCGTGGCAGCGGGAGTTCTCGCCGCGCTCGCGTCTACCCTGGTGGCCGGCCGGGCCCGGGCGCGGGCGCGTCTCGTCGCCCGCGAGTTTCAGCTCGGCGTCGCGATCCTCTCCAGCCCGCGGGCCTACGCGCGCGGCGTGGCGGCGCCCCAGGGGCTGGCCTGGGCGGCGCGGCTGGCATCGATCTACTGCTTCCTCCAGGCGTTCCACATCGACGCCGACGTCGGCCAGGCCGCGCTGGTGCTGCTCGCGGGCAGCCTCGCCACCGTGATGCCGTTCACGCCGGGGGGCGTGGGCGCCCAGCAGGCGCTGCTCGTCGTGCTGCTGAGCGGGATCGCGTCGCCGGCCGCCGCGGTGTCCTACAGCCTCGGCACGCAGTTCGTGACGACCGTCGTGAACGTCGCTCTGGGCGGCACGTGCGCCGGGCTGATGGTGGGGCGCATGCCGTGGCGGGCGCGGCTGGCAACCGCGGAGCCACCGTCGCTGCCCGCTGCAACCTCGGGCGAGTAGCCCCCGCCGCGCGAGTGGCACACTGTAGCGGTGCGGTCGCTGAACAGCTTCTGGGACGCCTGCACGGCGTTCGTTGACCAGTTCTCCCGGGTGGGAGTGGAGGCGCTCGGCCTCGCGCTGCTGTTCTACGTGTGCAACCTGCTGCTCCGGGCGACGGCCTGGCGCAACATCCTGCGCGCCGCCCGCCCGCAGGAGCGGTTCCGGTGGCGGACGGTGACGGGGGCGTACCTGTCCGGCGTCGGCGTGAACGCGCTCGTGCCCGCGCGAGGCGGCGATCTGGTCAAGCTCTACCTCGTCCACCGCACGGTGCCCGGGACGCCGTACCCGACGCTGGCCAGCTCCCTGCTGGCCGAGACGCTGTTCGACATGTTCGTCGGCCCGCTGCTGCTGCTGTGGGCGCTCAGCAGGGGCCTGATCCCCGGCATCCCGACGCTCAGCTCCGGCAGGCTGGGCGCGTTCGAGTGGTCGTTCTTCGCCGGGCACGGGCGCCTCCTGGGCTTCGTGATCGCCGGCCTGCTGATCGCACTCGCGGTGGCCGTCACGACGATCGAGCGCCGGCTTTCCAGTTTCTGGGACCGTGTGCGTGAGGGTCTCGCGATCCTGCGCACGCCGCGCCGCTACCTGCGCCGCGTGGTGGCCTACCAGGCGCTCGGCTGGGCCTGCCGGGTCGCGGCCATGTTCGAGTTCCTGAGCGCCTTCCACATCCCCGCCGGGGTCGACGACGCTGCTCTCGCCCTCAGCGCGGGCAGCATCGCGACGCTGATGCCGCTCACGCCCGGAGGCATCGGGCCGCAGCAGGCCCTGCTCGTCTACATGTTCGGCAATGTCGCCTCGCGCTCGGCCGTGCTGTCCTTCAGCGTCGGCATGCAGTTCGCGATCACGGCGGTCACCACCGTGCTCGGCGGCCTGTCGCTGGCGCTGATGCTGCGCCGGCTGCCCTGGAAGGCGCGGATTCCGCGCGGCCCGGCGCATGACGCCGCCCCCGCCGAGCCGTAATTCCATCACGCACGATAATGCCGGTTATGACAAGCTGAAACGGCGACGTCTGACCGGACGCCCCGCCGGGCCCACCACCCCCGGAGCCCGACTGCGGGTCAGCCGGCGAGCGGTGTGGTCGGGCTGCCGGGCCCGATCGGGCCGGTGTAGGCGTGCCGCACGCGCGCGGCCTGCAGCCGTGCCAGCGCCTCACCGAGCAGGTCGCCGCCGGCGCCGCCCTCCAGCTCGGCGAATCCCGCGGCCCCGCACGCGAGCCCATCGCCGTCGAGGTCGAGCAGCTGCACTGCATCGCGGACCCGCTTGAACGCCGCGCGCGCCTCGAACGTTCCGGCCCGCGGAACCAGGAGCGCGAAGCGGTCCGCGCCGAGGTGCCCGACGATGTCGCCCTGGCGCACAGCCCGGCGCGCGGCCGAGCCGACCAGCTCCACCATCCGCGACTCGTCGATGCCGGGGCCAAGCAGCATGCCGTCGACCTCGAACACGCAGACGCCCAGCCGCCGGTCGCGCCACCGTGCGGCCGATGCACATCGCTCGAGCTCCGCGAGGAACGCCTGAGGGTCGAGGATGCCGTCCGACCGCCGGCCGATCGCCTCGCGCGCAATGGCGATCATGTCGCCGAGCGCCCGCTCGAAATCGACCCGCGATTCGTCGCCGCCGTCCGGCCAGCGCAGGACCAGCCGCTGTTCGTCGTCGAACGAGGCCTCGGCCCCGCTCTGGGCGCGCACGTGGGCGAGCACCTCGGCGATCGTCTGTTCACCGGCGCCCGGCGCGGCAAGGGCCGCGGCGACACCGGCGATCACGCGCATGAGGGACGGCTCGGTCACTGCGACTCTGTATCGGGAGGTCGCGACGGCCGCTTGAGCGGTTTGCGACGCCTCTACGCGACGGCAGCGCGCAGCACGGGCGCGGGCAGCGTCAGCTCCGGGTGCTGCATCGATTCGAGCGAGAAGTCCGCCAGCAGGCCGAGCCGGTAGGAGTCGGACTCGCGATGCAGGACGGCCACGAAGGCGTCCACCAGGTCGCTCTGGAACTGGCTGCCGCGGCCGTTCAGGAGCTGCTGGATCGCCACCTCGGGCGCCATCGCGTTGCGGTAGGGCCGCGTCGACGTCATCGCGTTGTAGGCGTCCGCGACGGCGATGATCCGCGCCAGCAGCGGGATCTCGTCCCGCGCCAGGCCGTCCGGGTAGCCGGCGCCGTCATACCGCTCGTGATGTGACCGCACGATCCGCGCGACCTCGTCGTAGCCCTCGACCTCGATCAGGATGTTCGCCCCGATCTCGGAATGACGGCGCATCTCGGCCCACTCGTCGTCGTTCAGCGCCGAGGTCTTCTGGAGCACCTCTGCGCGGACGCCGATCTTGCCGATGTCGTGCACGAGGCCGGTCAGGTGCACCATCTCCACCTCGCCGTCCGGCATTCCCACCTCACGCGCGATGTCGCGCGAGTAGACGGCGACGGCCGCAGAATGGCCGGCCGTCCAGGCGTCTCGCGCGTCGAGCGCCCGCACCATCGCCGCGGCGAAGCTGAGGTTGACCCGGCGCAGGTGCTGGTTGGCTTCCTCCAGCCGCGCGTTGGTGGTCGTCAGCTGGTCGATCAGCTGGCTCTGCCTGGCGTACAGGCTGTAGCTGAGGTGCGCGGCCAGGAGCGGGATGGCGATGAACGCGAGCACCCAGGCGCCCGCGACGCCGTACGCGAAGGCGTAGAGCGCGGTGAGCGGCGTGTAGAGCGCCATCGTCAGCATCTCCGCCGCGCGCAGCTGGTGCCAGACCTGCCGCGGCGATACGACGCCGCGCAGGTGGCCGACCACCATCGTGGACAGCATGTCCACCGTCACGTACGCGAGCCCCGCCACCAGCGTGGCCACGAGCACGTCCAGCAGGGATGACCTGCCGATCGCGTCCTCGATGGCGAGCGCCGCGGCGCCTCCGAAGAGGCCCGCGATGGCGCGCGAGGAGGCATAGATCGTGAACCGCTCGAGCGGCCCCCGCCGGTCGCCGAGCATTCCGGCGAACCCGACCAGCGCACCGGCGGCAGGCCCGAACACGACCGCCGCGAGGACGATCGGGATGAACGACACGGACAGCTCGATCGCATTGAGCGGCATCCCCCGCCCCTCGGCGATCAGGGCGGCGACGGCGAGCACGAGCAGCACGTCCCACCGTGCGGCCCCGTGCAGCGCCAGGCCGGCGGCGGTCCCGCAGGCGGCCACGGCGGTCAGGATGACCGCATATGCACGGATGATCGTCAAGTTCCTAGCGGCCAAGTCTTTCGAATGGGTCAATAGTTGACATCCCTCTGCCAAGTGTGTATCTTCTCCCCCATTCGGGGTACACGCCACTCACCAAAGCGAGGGACACCATGTCGTCCAAGGTCTGGTAGAAACGCTCGAGATCTCAGCATCGGCCATATCGGCATCAATCGTTAGAGCTTGATAGCCAAATCGGCCGGGGGGAATCCCGCTTTTCGCCTCACGGCGACCGATCCCTCTCCCCCACACGGTCTCTTGAGGGTTCGGCCGATGCAAGGTCGGGTCGAGAACAGAGCTGAAGGCACCCGCCGGGTGCCTTCACGCGTTGTGGGCGCGAACGGATCCGGCGGGCGCTGGAGCCGCACGCCCGCCGGTCGGAATACGCCGGCCAGGGCCGGATACGCGCGACGGGCCGCCGGGCTGCCCACGAAGCCGGGCCGCGTTCGCCGCCCGGTCAGTATCGACCGCGCGCCGGGTGCTGCGATCCCCATTCCGGGTGCCCGGCCCATGCCCCACGCGCTGCTCAAGGCGGGCGCGAAAGCGTCCGATATCCCACCTACGGGGTCAGGTCAGTGCCATTCACCAGCGTAGGGGTAGACGACGATGAGCGAGGCCGAAACGGAAGCGAACGAGCCCGAGCGAGCGCAGGGCCGCGACGACCACAGCACCGGCGGGCTGCGCCAGGCGATGGAGCAACGCGTCAAGGCGCTGCAGGACGCCGAGGAGCGCATCCGCCGCGAGCAGGCCGCCCTGCAGGAGCAGGCGAAGGTCGTGTTCGCCGAGCGCGAGGCTCGACTCGCACGCCGTGAGAAGGAGCTCGCCAAGCGGGAGGCCGCGCTGGCGGTCAACGAGGGCATCGCCGGCCACAACCACGGCCCGGCCGAGCCGGAGCTGGAGGAGCGCGAGCAGGCGATCTCCGCGCGGGAGGCGGCTCTCGCCCAGCTCGCGAACGAGCTGGAGGCCCGGGAGCAGGCGGTGGCGGCACAGGACACCGATCCGGCCGCCGGGAAGCCGAGCGCCGCGGAGGGCCGCCGCATCGCCGAGCTCGAGCAGACGATCGCATCGCTCGAGGAGCAGCTGACCGCCGCCACGTCCAGCGACACCGCGCGGGAGCGCAGCGTCGACGAGCACGAGGCCGAGCTGAAGGATCGCGAGCACCGCGCCAAGAAGGTCGAACAGGTGCTCCAGCAGAAGGAGCTTCACGTCGAGGCGGCGCGGGCCGACCTCGACCAGCGCGAGGCGTCCGCCCGCGCCCACGAGGCGCAGCTGGCGGAGCGCGAGCAGGAGCTGGCCGATCGCGAGCGGGCGGCTGCCGAGGCGGCTGCCCGTGCGCAGGACGAGACGGCCGAGGGAAAGCGGCGTGAGAGCGACCTCCAGCGACGCGCGGACGATCTTGCCGCTGCGCAGGCCGCGCTGGCCGAGGCCGAGAAGGGCCTCGCCGCCCGCGAGTCGCAGATCGAGGGCGCCGAGTCGCGGCTGGCCGAGATCAGGGCCGAGAGCGATCGCCGCTCGCAGGAGGCCGAGGAGATGCTGCGGACGGTCGAGCAGCGATCGCGGGAGCTGGCCGAGCTCGAGCAGCGACTCGAGTCGATCGAGGCCCGCGCCCGCGAGGTCGAGCAGGCCGAGCAGGCGCTGGCCGAGCAGCGGGCTGCGCTCGAGGGCGCCGACGCCCGCATCGCCGAGGCCCAGCAGCTCGTCGACCGGTCGCAGGAGCAGTTCGAGCAGATCGACCGCCAGCGCGACGAGGCGGAGCGCGCGGCCGCCGAGGCGGAGCAGCGGGTCGCCGCGCTCGCCGACAAGGAGCGGGAGCTGGCCGCGGCGGAGGCGAAGCTCGCGGAGCTGGCCCGCCGCCAGGAGGCGGTCGAGCAGGCCGAGGAGGACATCCGCCTCGTGAAGATGCAGGCCGACGCGGCGAGCCGCGAGGCCGAGCGGATGAACAAGGCCGCCGAGCGCGCCCTCGTCAATGCCGAGAAGCAGGCGCACGCCGAGGTCGAGCGGCTGGCCGCCGACCTGCGCGAGCGCGAGGCGCGGATCGCGCTTGCCGAGAGCGACATCGAGCGGCGCGAGCAGCGCCTCGACCGGCGCCAGGACGCGCTCGACGAGCGCGAGCGGTCGCTGGACGAGCGGTTCGACGCACTCGAGCTGCGCGAGACGCAGATCAAGGAGCGGGAGGCCGACGTGGCGCGGGTGACGAGCCGTGCCGACCGCGTCGAGGCCGAGCTGGACGCCCAGCGCGAGGCGCTGCGCGACGCCGAGGAGGCGGTCGGCCGCGAGCGGGCGGTGCTCCAGCGCCGGATGGCGGAGGTCGAGGAGCGCGCCGATGCGATGCGCCAGGCGCGTGAGGAGGCCGTCCGGCAGATCTCGGATCAGGCTCCGAGCGGCAAGAAGGGCGGCCTGCTGCGTGGGCGCGAGGGCACGAGCGCCAAGGCGCTCGAGGAGCTCCACCTCTCGCTGCGCGAGCGCGAGGTCGAGCTCGAGGAGCAGGAGCGCCGGCTGTCCGAGCTCTCCACCGCCCTCCAGCGCCGCGAGGCGGACCTGAACACCATGGCGCGCAAGCTTCAGTCCGGCGCGGCCGGCTCGGTCGACCGCGCGGACGACGACGACGATCGGCCGCGCAAGCGAGACGATCTCGATCCGACGCAGAAGCGCCTCCAGTTCTGGAGCAGATAGACCGTTGACAGCCGTTGCCCGGCGACGTCCGGGCAGCGGGCTACGGTGGGCGCATGCCCGTCGCACCGGAGCGCTTGCGCCTGCGTGGTGTCGCAGCCGCCGTGGCCCTCGCCGCGTACGCGGCAACCTGGCTCGCGCCGGCGGCAGCGCGGCCGGCGATCGCAGCGCTTGCCGTCAGCGCCGCGATCGCCACCGGCCCCGCCGGGGCGGCGGCCGCCGCGCTGGGCTGCCTCGCCGTGCCGATCCCGTGGAGCATGCGGGCGGCGCTGCTCGTCGCGGCCGCCGTGAACGGCGGCCTGCACGCCCAGCGCATGCGCCAGAGCCGCGAGCTTGCGGCCCGCTCGTTCACCGACCGCCTGACGGGCCTGCGGAACTATGACTACTTCGCCGAGGCGCTGCGGTCGGAGCTCGCACGCGTGCGCCGCTACGGCGGCTGCGTCACGCTCGTGATGCTCGACCTCGACCGCTTCAAGGCATTCAACGACCAGCATGGGCACGCCGCGGGCAACCGGCTGCTGAACGCGGTCGGCCAGGCGATCGCCCGCGAGAAGCGTGACGCCGACATCGCGGCGCGGTTCGGCGGCGAGGAGTTCGCCGTGCTGGTGCCCGGGCGGGAGGGCGACGGACTGGTCGTCGCGGAGCGGATGCGGCACGCGATCGCGGACCTCTCCCCCGCGCCGACGTCGCGCCGTGACTTCACGCCGGGTGTCAGCGCGAGCGCCGGCGTCGCGACGTTCCCCGTCGACGCGCGGACGCCGCAGGAGCTGTTCGAGCTCGCAGACCGGGCGCTCTACGAGGCCAAGCGGCGGGGGCGCGACCAGGTGGTGGCCGTGTCGGAGCTGGTCGAGCCGCAGCTGCGGCTGGCGCGTTAGCCGAGGCCGTCGAGGTCGGCGCGCTCGGCGTCGAAGCCGGCCGACCAGAGCTGCTCGTGGAAATGGTCGACGGTGAGATCGCGCGCGTCGCCGTACGGCCGGTCGATCAGCCGGACGACACGGTCGTGGTAGAACGGCACGTCGAGGTGGGCGTGCGTGACGACGTTCAGCGAGAGCTCTGCGCAGCTCGGGCAGCGCATAGCCACGCCGACCAGCTCCGCCTCCGCCGGGCACACCAGGCGCAGGCTCGAAGGGAACACCGGCTTGAGCTTGGCCTCGCGCCCGCAGTAAAGCTGCCAGGGCCAGTTTCCGCGCTGCACCTGGGCGCGGGCGATGTCGAGCAGCTCGTCCGCGAGCGGTTCGGTGCGGCCGGTGAGGAGGTTGCGGAACTCGACCGGCGCGGGAGCGATGGGCCCGTAGTCGAGGTCGTCGTGCGCCACCAGACCGACATGGTCGTCGCCGCAGCCGCAGCGGTACGTGACGCGGAAGACGGCGGGATGCGCCGCCCCCGGAAGCCGCTCGATGCTTCGGAACCGCGAGAGCGCGACCGCGTGGGTGTCGCCCTCCGGCAGGTGCGGGCAGTGGAACCGGTAGCTTGCTCGTAACACGTCATACATGGGTACTCCGAATTATCGACCGCGCCGGTGCCCGAGATGAGGGCGCCGCTAGAATCGCCACGCCGATGACCCGCGTCGACCTTCGCAGCAAGATCCGCGACATCCCCGACTTTCCCAAGCCGGGCATCGTGTTCAAGGACATCATGCCCCTGCTGGCGGACGCCCAAGCACTCCAGGCAGCCGTGGACGACCTCGCGGAGTGGGCGCAGCCGCTCGAGGTCGACTACGTGGTCGGCGCCGAGGCGCGCGGGTTCATCCTCGGCTCAGCGCTCGCCTACAGGCTCGGGTGCGGGTTCATCGCGGCGCGCAAGCCGGGCAAGCTCCCCTACCTCACGGTCGGCGCAAAGTACGCGCTTGAGTACGGATTCGATGCCCTGGAGATGCACGTCGACGCCGTGCCGCGCGGCGCTCGCGTGCTGGTGCACGACGACCTGCTCGCGACCGGTGGGACGGCCAAGGCGAAGATCGACCTGGTGGAGCAGCTGGGCGCCGAGGTCGTCGGCCTGGCGTTCGTGGTGGAGCTGACGTTCCTCGGTGGGCGCGACAAGCTGTATCCCTACCGCGTGCACTCGCTGATCCAGTACGACAGCTGAGCGGAGCATCCCGTCACGTCGGCGTGACGGGGCGTACCACGCTTCCGGCGGGATGATCCCGCACTCCGCCGCCCGCGGGGCCCCAAACGACCACAACGGCCGTCACGGTCCCGTGGCCGCCACGTGCGCGTCTCGACGGCCCTGTCACCTCCGCCCACCCCCACCGTCCGCTACCGGCCGGAAAAGGGGTCGGAGCCCGACTCGGGCTGCGACAGACCTTCGTGCCCACTCCGACGCGAATCGTTGCGGCTCCGTGATGCTGGCGATCTGTCACGCCGCCGTGACACGGCGTGACGAGCCTCCGGCCGGGCGATCCCCCGTTCCGCCGCGCCGACGGCGCCAAACGACCACAACGGTCGTTACCGTCCCGTCACCGCCACGTGCGCGTCTCGGCCGCCCTGTCACCTCCGCCCACCCCCACCGTCCGCTACCGGCCGGAAAAGGGGTCGGAGCCCGACTCGGGCTGCGACAGACCTTCGTGCCCACTCCGACGCGAATCGTTGCGGCGCCGTGATGGTGGAAATCTGTGACGCCGGCGTGGCGTCAGCGGACCGCGCGGCGCAGGTCGCGCACCAGCAGCAGGTGCGTCAGGTCGCTGGTCAGCTCGGCCAGCGCCTCCAGCTCCTCCAGCCCGGCCTCGCGCCGGTCGAGGTTGCTCGACCGAAGCGACGGCGCGAGGATCTGCTCCAGCAGCCCCGCCTCACGCCCCACCGCCGAGCGAAACGCCTTCAGATGCCGCGCCGCCACCCCGTAGCGCGCGAGCCGCTGGCACAGCGCCACGATCTCGACGTCCGTACGCGTGTACGGCTTCGGCAACCCCGAGCGGCGGCCCTCGAGCAGCTGGTACTCCTCGAGCTCCATGATGAACCGCACGTCGACGTCCGTCTCGCCGGCGAGCTCGTCCAGGGTGAGCCGCCGGTCTGCCTGCG
This sequence comes from Gaiellales bacterium, assembly GCA_036403155.1. Taxonomy (GTDB): domain Bacteria; phylum Actinomycetota; class Thermoleophilia; order Gaiellales; family JAICJC01; genus JAICYJ01. Next base: position 120,722 of record DASWRM010000076.1, read on the forward strand.
CCAGCGCCCGGGCACGGCGGCGCCGCGTACCGGACGGCCGCGACGCCCCCTGCGTCAGCATGTCGCGGATCACCGCAAGCGGGAGGAACTCGTCGCGCTGCATGCGCAGGATCGCACGCAGCCGCTCGACGTCGTCCTGGCTGAACAGGCGGTAGCCGCCCGGCGTCCGCCGCGGCGAGATCAGCTTCTGGTCCTCGAGGAACCGGATCTTCGAGATCGAGATGTCGTCGAACTCCTCGCCCAGCATCCGGCAGACGGCGCCGATCGTCAGGTTCGCAGGGAGGGTGTCGGGTTCAGCTGCCACGTCAGTGCTCGATGAAGGCGAGTCGGTACTTGCCGATCTGCAGCTCGTCGCCGTCGCTCAGCCGCGCGTCCTCCACGCGCTCGCGGTTGACGTACGTGCCGTTCAGACTGCCCTGGTCGACGATGTGCACGCCGTCCTCGCGCTGCTCCAGCACGGCATGCTCCCGGGAGACGGTGATGTCGTCCAGGAACACGTCGCTCTGCGGGGCGCGGCCGATGCTCGTGCGCGACAGCCCCACGGGGAACTGGTCGCCCGCGCGACCGCCCCCGAGCCTGATGACGAGGGTCGCGCCCTCGACGACGGCGTCCATCATCTCGCTGTCGGCCCCGGGCTCCGCGGGCGGCGTGAAGCTGATCGTCGCCTCGCCCTCGGCGACCTCGATCAGGCTCGCGCCGCACCGGGCGCAGAACCGCGCAGACTCGCGGTTGTGGTGGCCGCACTCCGGGCAGTACACCGCGCTGGCGCTCCTAGGACGCCTCGTCGCCGAGATCCGGCGGCGGGCCCTTGTGGGCGAGGATCTCGGTGAGCCGGTCGATGTCCACGGCCAGCGTCTCGTCGCCGCCGTGGCGTCGCTTGATCCGGTCGACCAGCTCCGCACGGAGAATGTCGATGCGGCCGTGCAGCAGACGGCGCCGGTAGGAGATCTCCTCCTCCTCGCGCACGTGCTCGTCGATCAGCCGGCGCAGCTCATCATCGCTCAGAGTCGCAAAATCAGGCAGAACGTCCATGTCAGTCCAATCGGCGGGTTTGCCAAAGTCTACCCGTCCCGCGGGTATTCCTCAAGTTCTAGTTGAGGGTTTCGGCGGGCTGCGAGGAGACGATCTCGTCCAGCATGGCGCGGTACTTCGCCTCCAGGCGCAGTGAGTCCTCCCGCGTGGCGCCCTCGGCGTAGATGTGAAACACCGGCGCGTCCGGGTCGGGGATCAGCTGCACCCACCCCTCGTCCTCGAACACCTTGATGCCGTCGGTGTGGTCGGTGGTCATGTCCTTGAACGCCTCGATCAGCAGCCGCATCGCCGTCCCCTTCAGCGCCCAAGGGCAGGCGGCCTCGCGGTGCACGCGCGTGCTGCGCGGCAGCCCATCCACCAGCTCGGACAGCCCCTTGCCCGACCGCGCGAGCACCTCGAGCACCTTGCCGGTGGACGCAAGCGCGTCGTAGGCCGGCAGGAAGTCCGGGAACACGTAGCCGCCGCCCGACGCCCCGGCGAAGAGCACCCCCTCGGAGGTCGCCGCGGAGAGCAGCGCGTGCAGCGATGCCTCCGTCCGCCCCAGCCGTCCACCGTCCCCGTTGCCGCTGACGACCTGCTCGACGGCGCTCGTCTCGGTGATCGGGACGAGCAGCGACCCGGTGGACACGTGGTGGGACAGCTCCCGCAGGAGCAGCAGCAGCGTCGTCTCGGCGTCGATCGGCCGGCCGGACTCGTCGACCAGCCAGATCCGCTCCGCCGAGACGTCGAGCAGCACGCCCAGATCGGCCCCGACGGCGCGGACGAGGCTCGACGTCTCGTCGAGGCCCACCTGCTGCTGTCGCGGGGCGGCATCGCCCGTCTCGACGAAGCCGTTGATCGCGATCAGCTCGACTCCCAGCTCTCCGATCATCAGCGGCACGACCAGCGAGGCCGGCGACATCGCGTAGTTCAGCACCAGCCGGAACTCCCGCGCCCGGATCGCCTCCACGTCGAGCACCTCCAGCAGGTCCTGCGCGTAGATCTCTATCGCCCGCGACGGATACGACAGCCGGCCGATCTCGCTCGCCGACACGCGTCTGAACTCCTGGCGCGAGTACATGCGCTCGATCGACCTCAGCGTGGCCTCCGAGACGAGGATCCCCGGTGCCTCGAAGAAGCGGATGTGCACCTGCTCCGGATCGTCGGGTGAGACGTGGACGTGCACGCCGCCGGCGCGCTCGTCGATCTTCAGCTGGTGGCGGTTGACCGCGGGCATCGAGACGCGCAGGTCGGAGACGTTCACCCCCGTGGCCGCCAGCCCCGAGATCAGCGCACGCTTGATCATCCGCGCGGCCGGGTTTGCGTCGCGGCTGACGACGATGCGAGCGCCCCGCCCGAGCGTCGTTCCGTACGCCATGCCGATCCGGGAGGCGACGTCGGGCGTGATGTCCACGTTGACGAGGCCGCTGACGTCGTCTCGGCCGAACAGGGTCGTAAGGCCTCGCGACTCCCAGATCAGGTTCGAGTGGATCGCCGCGCCGGCCTCGATCGTCTTGAACGGGTACACCTTCACGTTCGGGGCGAGCACGGACTGCGAGCCGATCGAGCACTCGTCGCCGATCGCGACCCCCTCGTTGATGACCGCGTGGGCGCGCACGTCGACGCCCTTGCCGAGGATCGCGCCCTCGATCCGGGCGCTCTGGCCGATGTAGCTCCCCGAGTCGATCACGCACCGGCTGATGGTGGCGCCGTCCTTCACGATCGCGTTGTTGCCGAGCACGCTGTAGGCGCCGACCCGGGCCCCGACCTCGATCTTCGAATAGTTGCCGACGTATGCCGGCCCCTCGATCTGCGTCAGGTCGGGCAGCTGCACGCCGTCTCCGAGGTAGACGTTGTCGCGCAGGCGGATGCCGGGCAGCTCCAGCTCGATGCGGCCGTCGAGGGCGTCGAAGTTGGCCTGCCGGTACTGGTCGAGGTTGCCGATGTCCTGCCAGTATCCCTCGACCACGTGGCCGTGCAGCGGCTTCCCGCGCGACAGGCAGTCGGGGAACAGCTGCTTCGAGAAGTCGTATGGCTCGCCGGTCGGCATGTTGCGCAGCACCTCGGGCTCGAGCACGTAGACGCCGGTGTTGATCGTGTCCGAGAACACCTGTCCCCAGGACGGCTTCTCGAGGAACCGCTGGATGCGGCCGTCCTCGTCGATGATCACCACCCCGAACTCGAGCGGGTTCTCGACCGACTTCAGGCCCAGCGTCGCGACCGCGCCGCTGCGCCGGTGGGCGTCGACGATGCCGGTCAGGTCGAAGTCGCACAGCGCATCGCCGGAGATGACGATGAACGTCTCGTCCAGCAGCGACTCGGCGTGCTTGACGCTCCCCGCCGTGCCCAGCGGCGTCTCCTCGACCGAGTACTGGAGCGAGACGCCCATCGAGTCGCCGTCGCCGAAGTAGCCGCGGATGACCTGCGGCAGGTAGGCGACGGTGACCACGATCTCCGTGATGCCGTGCCGCCGGAGCAGGTCGATGATGTGCTCCATGCACGGCTTCCCCGCGATCGGGACCATCGGCTTCGGCTGGTTCGACGTCAGCGGGCGAAGGCGCGTGCCCTCGCCGCCTGCCATCACGACGGCTTTGATTCGAGGCCTCCCTCGTGCGGCCGCACGTACTTCGCACCCGCCAGCACCGACAGGACGAGGCCCAGTGCGAAGACCACCTTCGGCCAGCCCCCGTCCACGAGCATGAGCAGGAAGAGCGACAGCATGATCGCCGCGGTCGCCGCCTTCCCGGTCAGGTTGACCCGCACCTCGGTCGCCTCGTGGCGCGCGCGGAAGAGGGCCGCAAGCAGCGCATCGCGAAGCAGCACAGGCGCGGCCAGCCACCACTCGAGCCGCTGGTGGTACACCAGCAGGATCAGCGCCAGGTTGATCAGCAACCGGTCCGCGAGCGGGTCGACGATCCGCCCGAACCGCGACTGCACGTGGGCCTGGCGGGCCAGGTACCCGTCGAGGAAGTCCGTGCTCGCCGCAACGGCGAACAGCACGGCGGCTCCGGTGCTGAGCGCATCGTCGGCTCGTGCCAGGAGGACGGTGAAGGGTGCCACCGCGACCAGCCTGGCGGCCGTCAGCGTGTTCGGCAGCCATCGCACCACAGTGCGGGAGTCTACCGGGCGGCTCCTCGCAGCCCGGCCACCGCTCCACGCGCGGGAACGGCATGGCGAGCCGCCAGCGGATGGTGGAGCAGCCAGGCGGACGCGAGTCCCTGCCATTCGCCGTAGCGCTCGATCAGCGGTGCGTCGGAGTCCAGTCCCAGCGCCCGTGCCAGCCGCACCAGCCCAAGATCGCCGACCAGCCCGTGCTCGTGGCGCCCTACGCCGTACATCAGGAGCACGCCCGCCGACCACGGGCCCAGCCCCGGCTCACGCAGGATGCGTGCGCGTGCGGTGGCGGCCGGCTCGACCGCGAGCCGGTCGAGTGGCAGCCGGCGAGCGGCGCGGACGAGCACGACCGCGCGCTTCGGCGAGAGCCCGGCCCGTTCCAGCAGCGCGGGATGGATCGCGCCCAGGTCGCGCGCGGTCGGTGGAAGCGCGAACGGCCCGACGCGCCGGCCATGGCGGTGGATGATCCGCCGCTCGATCTGGAGCGCCTCGCTCGAACGGATCAGCTGGCCGCACACGGCACGGATCAGCGCCTGCTCTGGCGTCGCGACGAGCAGCGGGCGCAGACCCCGAAGCCGGGTGGCGAGCGGTGCCAGCAGCGGGTCGGAGGCGGCCAGCCGCAGGAACGGTCGAGTGTCCAGCCGCACCGTCAGCAGCTCGGCCAGCCGGTCGTGGGCGGCGGCCGCGTCATCGGCCTCGATGCGGGCGAGGATGCGCCCGTCGGCCGCCTGCCAGACATTCGCCCGCGCGTCGCCCGCGCCTGCGGTGAACGCCAGCTCGACCACTCCCCCGCGCCGCCGGCGCGTTGCGTCGGGCGGCACGGCGACGATCCCGAGCCGCAGGGGAGCGACCGGTGTGTAGGCGACCTCGAGCATCGCCTCCATCCTATGCATCACGGCGGCGGCGGCGATGCCTCCACACCGCGGGCGGCCCCCGGGACGCGCACCTCGCCGCTCACCTGGATGACCACGGCGAGCAGCACCACCGCCCCTCCGGCGAGCGTGGCCGCGTCGGGCGTCTCGGCGAACGCAAGCCAGACCCACAGCGGCCCGAGAACCACCTCGAGCAGGGTGATCAGCGCCACCTCCGCCGCGGCGATCAGGCGGGCGCCGACGGTGAACAGGGCGAGTCCGACGCCCATCTGGAAGCCTCCCAGCAGCACCAGGTACCCGAGGTCGTGCGCCGTGACGGCGGAGGGGTCTGCGAACGGGACGGCCGCCAGCAGCAGAAGCAGCTGCGCGAGGCACGTTGCCGGCGCCATCGAGACGTCCCGCCGGTGCCGGGTGATGACGATGGCGATGGCAAACGACAGCGACATGAGCAGTGACACGCCGTCGCCCGTCAGGTCGGCGTCGCCCGGCGCTCCGATCATGAGGGCGACGCCGCACAGCGCCGTCAGCATCGCGAGCCAGATGCGGGCGGTGATCTGCTCGCGCAGCGCGAGCCACGCAAGCAGCGCGGCGAGCACGGGCGAGATCGCCTGGATGAACAGGACGTGCGCCACCGTGGTGTGGTTCAGCGCGACGATGAAGCAGCCCGACGCGGTCGCCATGCAGACGGCGACGGCGACTCCCGGGGCCCCGATCGACCGGAACGCCGGCAGGACCCCGCGGCGATCGGTCAACGCCACGTAGAGCAGCAGCGCAAGCAGCGCGAACCCTGCGCGGCCGCCGAGCTGCGTCGGCGTGTCGACCGTCAGCTCCCGCTGGAACACCCCCGCCGTCGACCAGGCAACGGCGCCGAGCGCGACAGCGAGCTGCCCGCGACGGTGTGCTGCCAGGGCAGGTCGCTCCACGACCGCGGAGCATATGCCGCGTCAGGCGGCCCGCGGGTCGCGGACGACCGCGGCCAGATCCGCGCGGCCGTCCCGCTCGAACACCGATGCAAGCGCCGCACCGGCCCGATCCGGCGACGGGCCGGCCAGGCCTCGCAGACAGGTGGCCAGCAGCTCCAGGTGGTCGAGCCGCATGGACGGCCGTTCCTCCAGGCACCGGGCGAGCCACCGCGCGGCCGCGCGCTCATAGCGGTCGGAGTCGCCCCGGTAGAGCAGGCACAGGGCCAGCGCGTCCGCGAGCGAGAGCTGCCGCAGCTCGCGAGCCGCGCTCTCCGCGATGCCCGGGTTGCCGGTGGCCAGCGCACGGCGGAACCGGGCGTAGGCATGTCCCTGTGACGTCACGAACGCATGTTCGCATATCGGCTGTGCTGAACTACCGGCATGCGCGCACGGCCGTTCGCGTCACCCGCCCGGGCGGCCGCCGCCGTGGTGGTCGCCCAGCTCGCGATCGCGCTGCCGTTCCTGGTCGTGTCGCCGTCCGCGGTGCGCGGCGTGCCCGGCCCGCTGCTGATCGTCATCAGCATGGCGGCGAGCTACCGGCTGGGCGTGCGCTGGGGCATTCCGATCACGCTGCTCGGCGTGCTGCTGGCCGTGGTCGTCATCGACGAGAACGCGATAGCCGCACCGGTCGTCTGGATCCCCGCCGCCGTGGCGGCCGGCTTCGTCGGCGACAACGTCCGCCGCGGTGAGCGGCTGCGAACGTCGCTGATCAGGCAGCTCCGCGCCGGGCTGGTGGCGCTGTCCCGCGACCGCATCGTCGGAAGGGTGACGGTTGTCAGCCGGTACCTTCCCGCCGAGGAGGAGCAGCTGCTCGCCGGCGACTTCTACGGCGTCGTGCGATCCCCCGACGGCATGGTGTCGCTGATGGTCGGCGACGTCTCGGGCCACGGGCCGGACGCGGCCGCTGTCGCCACGCATCTCCGTGCCGCATGGCGCGCGCTGGCGGTGGCGGGCATCGAGGCCGGGGAGATCCTCAGGGTGCTGAACGACGGGCTCCTCTCCGAGCAGCGAGCCGGCGGCGGTACCCGTTTCGCGACGATCTGCCTCGCGTCCGTGGCCGATGACCTGTCATGCGCGACGCTGTCGGTCGCCGGTCACCCCACCCCGATCCTGGCCACGCCGGACGGGGTCCGGGAGCTTCCCGTCCGGCGCGGCCCGCCGATCGGCGTCGTGGACTCGTTCGGGTGGGAGCCACACGACGTGCCGCTGCCGGCCGGCGCGTGGACGCTGATGCTCTTCACCGACGGCCTGATCGAGGGACGGTCGTCGCCGGACGGCCCTCGCCCGTTCGGCGTGGACAGGCTGCTTCGGCTGATCGCGGAGGCCCCTCCGCCCCTCGTGGAGCCGCAGGTCGACGCCGTGCTCGCGCGGGTGCGCGAGGCGAACGGGGGCCCGATGGCCGACGACATCGTCGTGCTCGCCGTGTCGCCGGCCTCCTCGGAGGCCGGCCCGGCTACGTCACGCTGATCGTCTCGCTCGACCCGTCCCAGCCGTGCGCGCCGGCGAGCGCGATGGTGGCGGCGCCCGCCGCCGCTCCGGCGGGAATCGTCAGCACGGATCCCGTGAACGCGCCCAAGCCGTCGACGGGCACCGTGCCGAGCGCCGTCGTGTGCCCGGCGGAGTCCTTGAGCGTGACCGTCAGCGTCGTGCCCGGCGTGAAGTTCGCTCCGTCCACCGTCAGCGAGTCACCACGGGCCACGGCGCGCACCGACGGTGCGAACGAACCGCCCGGCACGCACGTCGCTGTCGCGTTGTCGTACTCGGTCTGAAGCGAGTAGAAATGGCCGTTCCAGCCTTCGTTCGCACGACCGCCGTCCAGCGTCGAGCCGGTCATGTCGTAGGCGCACTTGTCGCCGATCTCGAGGCCGGCGCTGTCCCACCAGGCACTCAGGAGCGGGTCGGTGACCGCCTCCAGCTGTTCGTGGCTGGTGATGCTGGCCTCGATGTCGCTCGACCGGTCGTTCGGGAAGCTGGTGTCCGCGGTGCAGAGGCTGCTCGTCGAGCCCGCCTTCGACGAGAACGGGATGTCGCCGTAGGGCATGTCCGCATAGACGACGTTGTGCGTGCCCCGCGTGAAGTAGCTGTGGTAGGCGCAGTACCCGAGCGGGTGGCCTCCGGAGTCCACGGGATAGAGAAAGCACGCGGTGCGGTCGACGCAGGTGTACTCGCCCCGGCTGAGAAACACGAAGTAGATCTGGCGCAACCCACCCTTGAGCCCGTGCGCCGCCATCACCTTGCCGATCTCCGCCTGGATCTGGGCATCGGTGAGGCAGTTCGTCCGCTGGGCGGTCTTCGCAAACGCCGCCGGGCACCGGGTGGCCGGGTACGGCGACGTGTCCTTGTAGGCCGCCAGGAGCTGGGAGCCGTTCCGGATGCCGCCGTACTGCGCGACCGCGCCGTAGAGGCCCTTCCCGCCCACGTCGCTCAGGTACCGCTTGAGCGCCGCGTCATAGCCGGTGCTGACCGTCGCGGCGGCCCCGCTCTGCAGCTGCTTCGGACGCCAGAAGATGGCGATCGAGCTGGTCGGCCCCGTCATCACCGGTCCGCCGTGGTACTGCAGCTTCCCCGCACCCGACACGGCGAACGTCCGCGGCCCGAGGCTGCGCGCCGGCAGCACATGCGCATGACCGACGTGCCGGGGCGAGAGGCGGTGAACCGCGCCCGCGGCGCCGGCAGCCTGCGCCGCGGCCGTCGTCACGGCAAGCGCGCCCAGAGCGGCCAGCCCACCTAGATGCCTCACCCACTTCACCTTCATCGCGCCTCCCGTCTCGATGGTACGGACAGGGCGGCCGGTGGTCAACGGCCTCGCTCTCCGCTCCGAGCAGCGGTGACCGCTCTGCGGTAGGGTCGGCGCACCCGAATGAGGAGGGCAACATGGCACTCGCACGCGTTGTGTCCTTCGAGGGCGTCAGCGCCTCCCACATGGAGGATCTGCGCCGGCGGATGACCGAGGGTGAGCAGCCGGATGACATCCCGGCAACCGAGATGATGGTGCTCCACGACCCTGCCGCCGAGACGTCGATGGCGATCATCCTCTTCGACAACGAGGAGGACTATCAGCGGGGTGACGCCGCGTTGAACGCAATGCCGGCGGGCGAAACGCCCGGCACGCGTTCGGCGGTGGCGAAGTACGAGGTCGCCATACGCATGGCCGGTCAGCCGGCGAGCGGCTAGGCGGTCGGGGCACGCCGCCGGTTGCCGGGGCGGACCCACCGGCGCCGGCGGCGCTCATCCGGCGCCACGCTCGCCTGAAGCACCCTTCGTCTATTGCCGCCTGGCAGCGGTGACGATCCATATCGGACGCGACCCGAGAACCCGATGCATCGTCCCGCCGCACCCCCGCTGTTCTTTCTCCAGGTTCGCCCATCCGGGTCGGTGCGGTGGACGACCCAGGCCGTCGCCGAGGCACCCGAGGTCGTGGCCCGCGAGGCGGCGAAGGACTGGGAGCTCCCCCTTCGCCTGATCGGCGGCGACCACAGGGTGGTCAGCGATGCGGAGCTGGAGCATGAGGGCGGGCTGGTCGCGATCGCGGAGGCGATCGCGTCGTTCCACGCTCAGGCGCTGGTCGCGTGCAGGTGGCTGCCGCTGGCGGACGAGATCGTCGGCGCGCCCTCGGGCGCGCCGTGGGACACGGTGTAGCCTGCTCGCATGACGGAGCGCACGGCGTCCTGCAGCTGCGGACAACTGACGCTTGTCGCGGCCGGCGATCCCGTTCGCATATCGATGTGCCACTGCCTCGCCTGCCAGCGCCGGACGGGAAGCGCGTTCGGCATGCAGGCTCGGTATCCCGAGGATCGGGTCGAGACGAGCGGCCGGGCGGCCGAGTACGTCCGCACTGCCGACCATGGCGAGATCCGCGCGTTCTCGTTCTGTCCGGAGTGCGGGGCGACCGTGTGGTACCGGGCGGAGACTCAGCCGGAGCTCGTCGCCGTGCCGATCGGGGCGTTCGCCGACCCGTCGTTCCCGCCCCCGACCGTCTCGGTCTGGGAGTCCCGCAAGTATCCGTGGCTCCAGCTCCCCGAGGGCATGAGGCACGAGCACCGCTGAGCGCGGCGGTCAGCCCGCCGGGCGCGGCCGCGAGTGTGCGGGCACGATCACGACCGGACACAGGCTGTGCGCAGCGCACTGCTGGCTGACCGACCCGAGCAGCAGGCTGGCGAAGCCGCCGTGTCCGCGCGAGCCGACGACGAGCATCTCGGCCCGCTCCGATTCCTCCACCAGGGCGCCGGCGGCGTTGCCGTCGCGCATGACCAGCTCGTGCCGCAGCTGGGGACGGTCGCGGAGGACGGCGCTCGCCTGATCCTCGGCGATCTTGCGCATCGCCGCCTCGAAGGTGTCGGCGTCGATCGGCGGCATCACCGGGCCCGCGTACACCTGGCCGGGGACATGCCAGGCGCACACGATGCGAAGGTCGCTGTCGCGGCGCGCCGCCTCGTCGGCGGCAAACTCGAGCGCCTTGCGAGCCCCGTCCGAGCCGTCGATTCCGACAACGATCACGGACGGATCCTAGTGCGGACGGGAGGGATGCCGCGGTGCAACGGGCGGTTGACGGTCCGACACGTCGCCTCGCGCCGAACGGAGCCGCCATCGGCCGAGGGATCGTACGGCTAGCCGTACCATTGGGCCACGCCGGGTCTGTCATACTGGCATGCAGCCATGACGCCCGCACCCGGCCTCCCGACGCTCGACGAGCTCCGCCGCAAGGTCATCAGCGAGCTCGTGGACATGGACATCGTCGCGTCCCGCCGTCTCACACGGCGTCAGCGCTTCGTGCGCTCGGTGCGCCGGCGCGGCGCGGTCGTATCGCGCCTGATGCACTAGGGACGAGCCTGTTTCCGCCCGCCGGGGTGAGGGCATGGCCCCCGGCATGGCCGGGAGCCGCGCAACGCAGAACGTCGTCGCCGCAGTCGTCTTCGTGCTGTGCGTGGCCATTCCGACGGGCGTCGCGGTTGCCTTCACCGACGGCGGCAGCTCCTTCGCCGGCGGATCGGGGTCGGCCTCGGGTGACCGGAGCATCACCCTGGCACCGGCGTTCAGCCCGTCGCAGCTGGCCACCGCACCCACGCTCAACTGGATCACCAACGGCGGGAGCACGTCCAACCAGCGCTACAGCCCGCTCGCCCAGATCACCTCCGCGAACGTCAAGCATCTGAAGGGCGTGTGGATGACGCACCTGGGCGGCTCCGCGACGGCAGCCAAGTACTCCGCCGAATCGCAGCCGATCGTGTATCGCGGGGTGATCTACATCGCCACCGGCGCGGACGACGTGTTCGCCGTCGATGCGCACACCGGCAAGATCCTCTGGACATACCACGCGAACCTGAGCCAGGAGATCAACACCGTCTGCTGCGGCTGGCTGAGCCGTGGGGTGGCGATCGGCGCGGGGCACGTCTACATCGGCCAGCTCGACGGGAAGCTGGTCGCGCTCGACCAGCAGACGGGCACCGTGGACTGGAGCGTCGCGGTCGGTCACTGGAATCAGGGATACACGATCACGGCGGCTCCGCTCTACTACGACGGCATGGTGATCACCGGCGTGTCGGGCGGCGAGTTCTCGATCCGGGGCCGCGTGCAGGCCTACGATGCGAAGACCGGCAAGCTGCGATGGCGGTTCTTCACGATCCCCGGCCCCGGACAGGCCGGCCACACGAGCTGGCCGGCGGGAGACGCATGGACGCACGGCGGCGCGCCGGTGTGGCAGACCCCGGCGGTCGATCCGAAGCTCGGCCTGATCTACTTCTCGACCGGCAACGCGTCACCCGACCTCGACGGCAGCGGGCGCGCGGGAGACGACCTGTTCGCCGCGTCGATCGTCGCGCTGCACGTGAAGACCGGCCGGTATGCATGGCACTTCCAGGAGGTGCACCACGACATCTGGGATTACGACGCGCCGAGCCCGGTCGTGCTGTTCGACGCACGCATCGGCGGCCGCATCCGCCACGGCATCGCCGAGACCGGCAAGACGGGGTGGACGTACCTCCTCGACCGGGCCACCGGCAAACCGCTGCTGCCGATCCCCGAGCGGCCCGTGCCGCAGGACCAGGCGCAGCGGACGTCAGCGACGCAGCCGATCCCGAGCTACCCCCCATTCGTCCCCCACCAGGTGTCCACCAAGGGGTACCGCGAGGTCGTGAAGACCGTGCGCGCGAACGCGAACGGCAAGCCGCCGGGCACGATCATCAGGGCACACGACATCTACACGCCGTTCGACCAGGGTGTGACCGTGACGACACCGGGCCCCCAGGGCGGGACGAACTGGCAGCCGATGTCGTACAACCCGAAGACGGGACGGTTCTACATCTGTGCGCAGTCGGGCGTCTCCGGCTACACGCGGTCGGGGAAGCTGCTCCCCGAGGGGAAGCAGGGCAAGCAGGCCGACATCGGCAGCGTGCTGACGCTGACCGGGTTCGGAAACCAGGTCGGCTACTTCGGGGCCGTGGACGCGGCCACCGGGCGGATCGCCTGGCAGAAGCGCTGGCCGGATTCCTGCTACGCGGGCACGATGACCACGGGCGGCGGGCTCGTGTTCGTGGGGCGAAGCGGCGGGCAGCTGCAGGCGTACGACGCACGAAGCGGTGACCAGGTCTGGAGCTTCCAGACGGGCGCGGGAGCGAACGACGCCCCCAGCGCCTTCGCGATGGACGGCAAGGAGTACATCGTGTTCTACGCGGGTGGGAACTCTCTGGCGGCGTCGCCCCACGGCGACAACCTGTGGCTGTTCTCGCTGGACGGGACGATGGGGCCGGCGCCCGCTCCCGGGGCCGGGCAGGGCGTCGGGCACGCCGGCGAAGCACCGAGCGAGCCGACGAACCAGACGGGGGACGCCGCGGCCGGGCAGACGATCTTCCAGGACAACTGCAGCACGTGCCACGGCTCGAACGGCCAGGGCGGAAACGGCGGTCCGAACCTCACGGCGATCCCGAGCGCCAAGCAGCTGCAGCGCGTGATCGCGCAGGTCACGAACGGCGGTGGCGGGATGCCCGCCTTCAGGGGCACCCTGACCGACCAGCAGATCGCGGACGTTGCGGCCTACGTCGTGCAGCGGATCACCCACGGTCGCTGAGGCAGCGGGCGGTGGATGACCGGCGGTAGTATCGGCCGTTCGTCAACGAGCGAGAAGGAGCGACCGCATGGCGAACATCAACGACGTCTGGGCCAGGAGGAACGAGGTGGCGCTGAAGCTCCTCGAACGCATCGACGAGCGCCTGCCCACGACCGACACGGACAGCGGCGAAGAGGTCAAGGCGCTCGCGCAGGCGTTCGAAGCGCTGATTCCCGATAGTCATTAGCCGCGAGCGCACGCCGGTGCCGGCCGCCCTGGACGGGCTGCGGGGCGGCACGCGCCGGGCAGGGGCTGCGCTGCTGAACCCCCACGGCCCCACGACGCGTCACCGAAGAACGTAGCACTCGTCACGATCGGTCAGAGAACGGGTGGACTGTCCGGGCGCGCGGGCAGCGGCTTTCGAAGGTGGATGCCATGTGCCGATCCTTGGAACGTCGGCGCCGTCGGTGTGACTCGCCAAAGCGAGCCGGCGGCGCCGGCGTCACACGGTAGCCGTGGCGTGCATTCGCTCGACCTACGGGAGAATCGCGAGTCGGGGCGAGAGGATTTGAACCTCCGACCGCCCGGCCCCCAGCCGGGTGCGCTACCAGGCTGCGCCACGCCCCGAGGGGCCTGAGTATACCGGCGGAACCGCCGCGACCTCGCAGCGGTCAGAACCCATGTGAGCACGACCCTCGTCCTCCCAGCACGCCCCTTCCCCACCACCGGCGCGTACGATGGCCGCATGCGGCTGCAGGACGCATCCGACGAGTGGCTCGCCAAGCGCGCTGCTCACGGCGATGCCGCCGCCTTCGAGCAGCTGGTCGTCCGCTACCAGGACCGCCTCTACACGCTGGCCCTGCGCGTCACCCTGTCTGAGCACGATGCGCGCGACTGCGTGCAGGAGGGCCTCATCTCCGCCTGGCGGGCGATCGACCGTTTCCGCGGCGACGCTCGTTTCTCGACCTGGATCTACCGGATCGTCATCCGCAAGGCCTACGACGCTCTCGACCGCCGGCGCCGCACCGCCGAGCCGGTCGACGACGTCGACGTCCGCACGACCGACCGGCCGGCCGACGACCGCCTCGACGTGATCGCTGCACTGGCAACACTCGAGCCGGACTTCCGCGCCGCCGTTGTCGCGTGTGACATCGTCGGCATGTCGATGGACGAGGCGGCCGAAGCCCTCGGCGTTCCCGCCGGCACTGTGAAATCACGGCTCAGCCGCGCACGTGCGCGCCTCGCCGACCATCTGGAGGCGAACCGAACCGCATGAGCGACGACGATCGCCGGTACGACGAGCTCCGCCGCCGCCTCGCCGACGAGGGCGGCGCGACCGCCCCACCCGACCTCGCGAGCCAGGTCATGCGCCGCGTGCGCGCGGAGCCTCGCCGGCGCGATCGGCGATTCCTGCGTCCCGCACTGACGCTCGTCGCAGCCGCGGCGCTGGCCGCCGCCGGGCTCGTCGGCCTGGCGCATATCGACACGGGCTCGACCAGCTCCAGCTCGTCCGCGGGCGCCGCGGCGTCCGGGGGCGGCTCCTCGACCGTGGCGGGCACCCCGGAGAAGCAGGGGTTCGGCACGCCACGCGACGTCCTCACGGTACGCCATGTCCCCGACGCCGTGTTCGGGCCTCTGTTCGGAGTCCCGGCGCCGGCGTGTCCGGGGGGCAACCGCATCGCCGTGTCGGTTCCTCCGCAGCGCTATGGCGCCGTCGTACGGGATGTGCGCGGCGCCGCAGCGACCGACGCCACCCAGCACACCTTCGACGTCGAGCTCCACCGGGCGCCGAAAGGTCAGGCGCGGATCAGGGTCACTTGCCCTTGACGATGTCGATGTAGACCTTGTCGACCAGCTCGGGCTTCTTCGCCAGCGCCTCGGACACCTTGCGGATCCGGAACTCCCGGAAGCTGTCGGCCTTGACACCGACCGCCTTCGCGATGCTCTGGATCACCGGATTTGCCGGCACCGGCCGGTTGCCGTGCACCAGGTGGTTGAGATAGCCGGCCGACAGGCCGGTCTTCTCCGCCAGCGCCCGGTACGAGATGCCCTTGTCGCGCATGCGCGTCTCCAGCGCGACGCCGAACGGCTGGCTGTTGCCGTTGTTCGCCGCGCCCCGCTTGGCCGGCACAGACTTCTTCGATGGTGCTGCGGATTTCCTGGCCATCCTCAGACTCCTTCCTCCAGGATGCTGCGCGCCCGCTGTCTCGCATCCTGCACGTCCGTCGAACTCTGCTCGCGCCCCCTGCGAGCCTGAACATCCACCGTTCCCTCCGTCACGGTGCGCTTGCCAACCGTGATGCGCACCGGCGCGCCGATCAGCTCGGCGTCTGCAAACTTGACACCGGGGCTGGCATCGCGGTCGTCGAAGAGCACCGACACGCCGTCCTCCGCCAGCTCGTCCTCCAGCCGCCGGGCGATCGCGAACTGCTCGGAGCTCTCGTCCCCGATCACCACCATGTGGGCGTGGTACGGCGCGATCGACGCGGGCCAGATCATCCCTCGCTCATCGTGCCCCTGCTCGATCGCCGCAGCCATGATCCTCGCCAGTCCGATCCCGTAGCTGCCCATCACGATGGGCCGCTCTTGTCCCGACTCATCCAGGTATGTCGCGTTCAACGGCACAGAGTACTTGGTGCCGAGCTTGAATATATTCCCAATTTCAATGACGCGCTCGATCCGCAGGACGCCGTCGCAGTTCGGGCAACGGTCGCCGGCCTGCACCTCGCGGATGTCGGCGAACTCCGGCCGGTAGTCGCGCCCGGCCTCAACGCCCAGCAGGTGGTGACCCGTGCGGTTCGCGCCGGCGACGAATTGGCCGTCCCGCAGCGCCTCGTCGGCGATGATGCGCACCGGAGCGCCGACCGCGCCGATCGAGCCCGGCTCGGCGCCGAAGGTCTCGACGATCTCCTCCCGAGTCGCGGCGCGGTAGTCGCCGCCGAGCGCTTTGGCCATCTTCAGCTCATGCAGGCGGTGGTCGCCGCGGAGCACGCCGAGCACAACGTCGCCGTCCTTGACAACGACCATCGCCTTTGCCGTCGCAGCCGTATCGATGCTCAGCAGATCGGCGAGCGCTTCGATCGTTGTCACGCCGGGCGTCGCCACCTCGCGCGGCTCGTCCAGCCGTTCGGGAAACTCCGGCGGCCGCGGACGCGACCGGGCCAGCTCGACGTTGGCGGCATAGTCGCACGAGGAGCACAGCGCCACGTCGTCCTCCCCCGCGCTGCTCGGCGCCATGAACTCGTGCGCACCGAGGCCGCCCATCATGCCGACGTCGGACTCGACCATCCAGTACTCCAGCCCGCAGCGGTCGTAGATCCGCCGGTACACCTCGATGTGCCGGCGGTAGCTCTCGTCCAGGCCCTCCTCGTCGCGGTCGAGGCTGTAGGAGTCCTTCATGACGAACTCCCGGGTGCGGAGGATGCCGCTCTTGGGCCGCGGCTCATCCCGTTCCTTGGTCTGGATGTGGTACCAGATCTGCGGCAGCTCCTTGTAGGAGCGGATCTCGTGCGCCGCGTGGAACGTCACGCACTCCTCATGCGTCATCGCCAGCGCGTACGGCCGCCCCGAGGAGTCCTGCAGCTTGTAGAGCTGCTCGATGTCCCAGCGGCCGGTGCGCTGCCACAGCTCGGCCGGATTCAGCACCGGCATCAGCATCTCCTGGCCGATGGTGTCCATTTCCTCCCGGATGATGCGGTCGATCTGCCGCATCACACGCCGGCCGAGCGGGAGATACGAGTAGAGGCCGCTTGCGACCTGCCGGACGAAGCCGCCGCGGACGAGCAGCCGGTGGCTGATCGCCTCGGCGTCGGCCGGGTCGTCCTTGAGCGTCGGGATCAGCAGCCGTGAGGCGCGCGTACCGCTCACCGGGCGGCGGCTGCCCGGGCCCGCGGCTTGGCCGGCGGCAGGTGGATCGGGCGGCCGAGCGCGACGAGCGCCGCCTCCTTGACCGCCTCCGCGAGCGTTGGGTGCGCGGCGATCGAGTCACCGATGGTCTCGATCGTCGCCTCGGCGGTCAACCCGACCACGCCGGCGTTGACCAGCTCGGTCGCCTGCGGGCCGACGATCACGAGGCCGAGCAGCTCGCCGTAGTGCGTCTCGTGGATGGTCTTCACCCAGCCGGTCTTCTCGGCGTACATCTGCGCGCGCGCATTCGCCGAGAACGGCATCCGGCCGACCGCGACGTCGTCGCCGTACCGGTCGCGCGCCTGCGCTTCGGTGAGGCCCACGCCCGCCACCTCGGGATCCGTGTAGATGCAGCGCGGAACGGCCGTGTAGTCGATCTCGGCGGCGTGGCCGACGGCGTTCTCCGCGGCCACCTCGCCCTCGCGGAACGACGTGTGCGCGAGCTGCCACTTCCCGGCCACGTCGCCGACCGCGAAGATGTGCGGGACGTTCGTGCGCATCGCCTCGTCGGTCTCGATGCCCTTGCGCGCGTCGAACGTGACGCCGGCCTGCTCGAGCCCGACGTCGGAGGTGTTCGGTCCGCGGCCGGTGGCGACCAGCACCACGTCGGCCTCCACCTGGCCGGCCGTACCGTCGGCGGACTCGAAGTGGAGCGTCGCGGACGAGCCGTGCTCGATCCGCGTGGCGCGCGCGCCGAGGTGCATCGTGATCTCCCGCTTCTTGAAGGCACGCTGCAGCTCGCGCGACGCATCGGCGTCCTCGGTCGGGATCAGGCTGTCGAGCATCTCGACGATGGTCACCTCGCTGCCGAAGTGCGAGAGGATCGAGGCGAACTCGACGCCGATCACGCCACCGCCGAGGATGACCGCGCGCCGCGGCACCTCTCCCACCTCGAGCAGCCCCGTCGAGTCGACGCAGAGCGGCCCGTCGATGCCGTCGACCGGAGGGCGCAGCGGATGCGAGCCGGTCGCGATGATCGCATGCGTGAAGGCGATGTCCTCGGCACCGTCGACCGCGATCGTGTTCGGGTCGCGGAAGCGGCCGCGGCCGCTGACCACCTCGATGCCGTTGGCCTTGACGACGCCGGTGATGCCGTTGACGAGACCGTTGACGATGGTCTCCTTGTTCTTCTGGGTCGTCGCGAAGTCGTGGCTGACACCCTGCACGTTGACGCCGAGCTGGGCGAACGTGTGATGCGCGTCCTTCAGCGCGTGCGCGGTCTGCACCCACGTCTTGGTGGGGATGCAGCCGACCGTGATGCAGGTGCCGCCGACCCGCGCCTGTTCCACCATGACGACCTTCGCGCCCAGCTGAGCGGCGCGGATCGCAGCGGGATACCCGCCGGGGCCTCCGCCCAGGACGGCAACGTCACACTCCATCAGGGTTCACCTCTCGTCGATCGCTCGCGGTGCGTCCGGATCGTATCTCAGTGCGGGATGCCGGCCTCACTGCCCAACGCGGTGCGGGAGGCGCAGCCGCCGCTATGCCGGCGTGAGACCGAAGAACGGCCGCAGCAGCGCGACCGTGTCCTCGAACGCGTCCCAGTAGACGACGTGCCCGGCGTCGAGCCCGTGCACCGTCAGCCTCGCGTCCAGATCGTTTCGCAGCCACTCGACCACATGGTCGCCGACCATCCCGTCGTGCAGCGCGGGGGCCAGCAGCAGCTCGCCCTGGAAGCCGCCCATCGAGACCGGCTCGCGCGCCATCTCACTCCACGCCGCGACGACCGTGGAGCGGCAGTAGCGCAACCGCCAGCGGCCGTCGTCTCCCTGCTCCAGCGCCTCCTCCAGGTCGGCCTGGACGAACGGCAGCGCCTGCGGCGTCCGGCCCTCGCTCCGCGACCGCAGCGCCTCCTCGCGCGTCGCCCAGCCCTCGTCGCGCCGGGTCTCCTCGGCCGCCTCGAGCATCTCGTGCCCGTCCTGGGCGATCGCCGGGTCGAGCAGGGCCACCCGGCCCACCCGCGAAGGCGCTGTCGCGGCAAGGTGGGTGGCCAGCAGCCCGCCGAAGCTGTGGCCGACTACGTCGCAGCGCTCGAGGCCCTCCGCATCCAGCGTCTCGAGCAGGTCGGCGACATGCGTCTCGGCCGTCCACGGCGCATCCCAGGTCGACCGCCCGTGCCCGCGCAGGTCGACCGCCAGCCAGCGGCGCTCGGGCAGCCCCCGCTCCGCCAGCGCACGCCACCTGCCGGCGTACCCCGTGACGCCGTGCAGCGCGAGCAGCGGCGCGCCGTCGTCCGCGCCGAAACGGGTCGCCGCCAGCCTCGCTATGGCAGCGACTCCCCCGCTTCACCGATCCAGGCAAGCGTCGCGCCGACGTCGTACTGGGCACCCTCCTCGCCCTCGATCCGGAGCACCACCCCGTCCGCCTCCGCCTCGACCTCCTGCGTCACCTTGTCGGTGTCGAGCTCGAACAGCGGATCGCCACGGTGCACCTCGCCGCCCTCGGGGACGAGGAACCGGATCAGGATGGCCGAGCGCATGTCCTCGCCCAGCCGGGGCACTGTGACCGCCACCGCCATGTGCGCCAAGGACTCTACCCGCTAAGGTTTCGCCGGTATGGCAAAGGCCGCCGAGACCGCCACGGACGTCCTCCCAGACGCCGATACCGCGCGCCGTCTGTTCCGCATGATGGCCCTGATCCGGCGCTTCGAGGAGCGTACCGAGGAGCAGTACACCCGCGCACGCATCGGCGGCTACTGTCACCTCGCGATCGGCGAGGAGGCGTCGACCGTCGGCGCCATCGATGCGCTCGAGGACGGCGACTGCCTCTACGCCAGCTACCGCGACCACGGCACCGCGCTGGCGGCCGGCAGCCCACCCGAGGCGGTGATGGCGGAGCTGTTCGGCAAGGAGACCGGCGTGGCACACGGCCGCGGCGGCTCGATGCACCTGCTCGATGTCCCGCGGCGCTTCTTCGGCGGCTGGGGCATCGTCGGCGCGCATCTCCCCATCGCCACGGGCACCGCGCTGGCGTTGGTCTACCGCGACCAGCCGCACGGTGTGCTCTGCCAGTTCGGGGACGGCGCCGTGGAGACCGGCTCGTTCCACGAGGCGCTGAACCTGGCCGCGATCTGGGACCTGCCGATCGTCTTTCAGATCATCAACAACCAGTACGGCATGGGCACGTCGGTCGAGCAGTCGTCCGCCGAGCCCGAGCTCTGGCGCCGGGCGGCGGCCTACCGGATGCACGGCGAGCGGGTCGACGGCAACGACGTGCTGGCCGTCCGCGAGTCCACCGCGCGCCTGCTCGAGCAGGCGCGCGGCGAGCGCCGCCCGGCCCTGCTCGAGACGGTCACCTACCGCTTCCGCGGCCACAGCGTCGCCGACGCGGGGAAGGTCTACCGAACGCCCGAGGAGATCGAATCGTGGCGGCGCCGCGACCCCATCACGCGGTTCGGCCTGCTCTGCACCGAGCGTGGCCTGCTCGACGCCGAGGAGATCGAGCAGGTATGGGCGGACGTCGCCGCCACGGTGAAGGACGCGATCGACGGCGCGCTGGCGGCGGCGTTTCCCGACCCCGACACCCTGTACGAGCACGTCTACGGCGACCCCGGCTGGCGCGAGCAGTTCGCCCGCATGCGAGCGGGCGCGCCCTTCGGCGAGCGTGGCGAGGAGCGGTCGTGGGAGACCTGACCTACCGCGAGGCCCTCCGCCGGGCGCTCGACGATGAGCTCGCCCGCGACCCGGACGTCTTCCTGATGGGCGAGGAGATCGGCCGCTTCGAGGGCAGCTACAAGGTGACCGCCGGTCTCTGGCAGAAGTACGGCCCGGCACGCGTCCGCGAGACACCCATCTCGGAGGAGGGCTTCATCGGCGCCGGGATCGGTGCGGCGATGATGGGCCTGCGCCCCGTCGTCGAGATCATGACGATCAACTTCATCCTGGTCGCGATGGACCAGGTCATCAACCACGCGGCCAAGATCCGGTACATGTTCGGCGGCACGGTGGGCGTCCCGCTCGTCATCCGCACACCCGCGGGGGCGGGCGCGCAGCTGACGGCGCAGCACTCCCAGAGCCTGGAGGGCTGGTTCGCCGGCTGTCCGGGGCTGAAGGTCGTGGCACCCGCGTCCCCCGCCGACGCCTACGGGATGCTGAAGACCGCCATCCGCGACGACGACCCGGTGCTCTTCGTCGAGAACCTCGTCATGTACAACGTCACGGGGCCCATGCCGGAGGACACCGACTACACGGTTCCGTTCGGCCTGGCCGCCGTTGTCCGCGAGGGCACCGACCTCACGATCGTCGCGCACTCCTATGCCGTGCAGCGAGCCCTGCGCGTCGCCGACAACCTGTCCCGCGACGGCATCGAGGCGGAGGTGATCGACCTGCGCTCGCTGCGGCCGCTCGACGCCGAGACGGTCGCCGAGTCCGTCCGCAAGACGAACCGGGCGCTGATCGCGGAGGAGGGCTGGTCGACGTACGGCGTCGGCGCCGAGCTGGCTGCGCGCATCCACCGCCTCTGCTTCGACGATCTCGACGCTCCGGTCGAGCGGGTGGGCGGCGCCGAGGTGCCCATGCCGTACTCCAAGCCGCTCGAGCTTGCCGCCCTGCCGCTCGAGGCCAAGATCGAGGCGGCCGCCCGCGAGCTGCTCGCGGAGAGCGGGATCACGGGGTGAGGGGGCACCATGTCTGAGGAGCTGGTGATGCCCCGCCTGTCAGACACGATGGAGCAGGGCACGATCGGCCGCTGGCTGGTGAAGGAAGGCGACTCCTACCGCGAGGGGGACGTGCTGGCCGAGATCGAGACCGACAAGGCCACGATGGAGTTCCAGGCCTACGACGCCGGCACGGTGCTGCGGATCCTGGTGGCCGACGGCGAGTCGGCCGCGCTCGGCGCGCCGATCGCGGTCGTGGGCGACGCCGGCGAGCAGGCCGATGCGCCGGCCGAGGCTCCGCCGGACGAGGCGCAGCCGACGGACGACCGCGGCCCCGGCGACGCCGAGCGGCCGTCCCAGGCCCCCGCGCGGACGCGCAAGGCCGCCAGGCGGCCGGCAGCGGCGGCCGCCAACGGCTCGACAGCCGGCGCCGCGCTCCGCGTGTCGCCCATCGCGCGGCGCATGGCGGACGACGCCGGCATCGACCTCTCCGGCCTCGCCGGCCGCGGAAGCGGCCCCGAGGGGCGCATCGTCAAGGCCGACGTCGAGCGGCTGATCGGGGACGGCGGCGGCCGCAGGGCGGCGGCAGTCGCCCCTGCACCCGCGGCTGCTTCGCCGACCCCGGCGGCAGACGACGAGATCCGCGAGCTGACGCCGATGCTGAAGGCGGTCGCGGCGCGCATGGCCCACTCCAAGCAGACCGTCCCCCACTTCTACGTGGAGTCCGAGATCGACATGACGCGGGCCATGCAGCTGCGTGCGGAGCTGAACGAGGGGCTCGCGGCGGCCGGCGAGAAGATCAGCGTCAACGACCTGATCGTGCGGGCGTGCGCGCAGGCGCTGATCGAGCACCCGCAGGCGCACCGGTCATACATCGACGGCCGTCACGCCTACCACGCCCATGCGGCCATCGGCATCGCGGTCGCACTCGAGGACGGCCTGATCGTGCCGGTGATCCCCGAGGCCGACACGAAGTCCGTCCGCGAGATCAGCCGCGAGGCGCGCGACCTCGCCGTGAGGGCACGCGAGGGAAAGCTGAAGCAGCGCGAGATCGAGGGCGGAACCTTCACCGTCAGCAACATGGGGATGTTCGACGTCGCGAACTTCCAGGCGATCATCAACCCCCCCGAGTCCGCGATCCTCGCGGTCGGCGCGACGGGACCGCGCCCGGTCGTCACGGACGGCGAGATCGGGGTTCGCCAGATCATGCGCGTGACGCTCTCCTGCGACCACCGGGCGTGCTCCGGTGCGGACGGCGCAAAGCTCCTGCGGACGGTGAAGCGGCTTCTGCAGTCCCCGTCGCTTCTGCTCGTGTAGGGGGACGGGTGCTTACGGTTTCCCGGGCCGCCGGTACACTGGAATCGTGCAGCTGACCGACGTCATGAGCACCGGCCTGGTCACCGTCTCCCCGGAGACGCGGATCGGCGATGCGGCCCGCCGGATGGTCGAGGCGGATGTCGGGGCGGCGATCGTGCTTGCCGGCGCGGACGAGCTGGTCGGCATGATCACCGAGCGCGACCTGCTGCGGTGCGTCAGCGAGGGCGTCGATCCCGGCGTGCCGGTCTCCGACCGCATGACGCGCCACGTGCTGACCGGCTCGCCGTCGACGGAGCTCGCCGAGGCGATGGCGCTGATGGTCGACGGCCACTTCCGCCACCTCCCCGTGGTCAACGACGAGGGTCACGTGATCGGCCTCGCGTCCATGCGCGACCTGATGGCGTACACCTCCCTGCGGCTGCGCAGCGGCGCGTTCGACGCGGACGACGACCTGGATCCGGCCGAGGTGATCGCGACGATCCACCGCATGCGCACCGGCGCCGCCTAGCAGGAGGGCGCCGGGCGGGCGGGCGCTGGGACAGCGCCGCTACAGCTGCCAGCGGGCGCTGGGACAGCGCCGCTACAGCTGCCAGCGACCGCCGCGCAGGACGGGCATCCGCTCCCCGCCACTCGTCACGCCGGTGACGTCGACCTCGTTGGAGCCGATCATGAAGTCGATGTGGATCTCGCTGCGGTTCACGCGTGCGGCGTCCTCCGCGCTCTCGATGCCGAAGTCGAACCCACCCCCGAGCGCGATATGCGACGCCGCGTTCTCGTCCAGCAGCGTCTCGTAGAACACCGTGTCGAGCGCGCCGATCCTGCTGTCGCCGTCGACCAGGGCGACCTCGCCGAGCCGCGTGCCCCCGCCGTCGACGGCCGTGCGGGCGCGCAGCATCGCGGCGCCCTCGTCGGCGTCGATCGCAACCGCCCGGCCGCCCTCGAACCGCACGCGCAGCCCCTTGACGACCGTGCCGCCGACATCGAGCGGCTTCGTGGACGTGACATGGCCGTCCGCGCGCATCGGGTCCGGAGTCGTGAAGACCTCCTCTGACGGCAGGTTCGGACGATGTGCCACGCCGAACGCCGTCTCGATCCCGCCCGACACGAACCGCGAGGTCGGCAGCAGGCCCACGGACAGATCCGTGCCGGGGCCCTCGAAGTGCAGCGCGTCGAACCGTCGCTCTGTCAGGCGCGCGGCGACCTCCTGCAGCAGGCCCATTCGCCGCTCCCAGGACGCGACCGGATCCGCCTCGTCGAGCCGGCAGACGCGCTCGACCTCCTCCCAGAGCCGCTCGAGCCCGGCGGCCGGGTCCATGTCCGCGTGCGCCACCGCCGCCCACCGTGCCGACGGCGCAGGGCCGATCGTCCAGTTGATCTCGCGGTCCGCCACCGCCGCGAGCCATTCCTTGCCGAGCGGCGAGCGGTCGCGCCCCAGCCGGTCTTCGTCGAGTCCGGCCAGCACCGACGGGTCCGTGCCGCCCACGACGCTGATCGTCGCGCACCTCGCCTTGCGAATGCCGCGCACGTGCTCGAACGCCCAGCTCGGCGCGTAGGCGATCGAGTCGTCGCCGCCGTAGCGGATGCGGCTGCGCTGCAGGTACGGGTCGATGAACTCCACCTCGACGTGCCGGGCACCGGCCCGGTAGCACTCGCCCGCGATCTGGCGGAGCAGGCCGCGGTCGTCGATGTTGCCGTTGATGACCACGACCTGGCCGCGCTGCACATTCGCGCCGAACCGCACCAGCAGCTCGGCCAGCCGGCCCGGCCGCACGTCGCCGTTCAGATCTGCCACTGGCCTCTCCTCAGCAGTGGGATGCGGTCGCCGCCGGAGATCCCGTCGACATCCACTTCCGGACTCCCGATCATGAAGTCGATGTGGATCGAGCTGCGGTTCGCCTGCGAAACGTCCGCCTCGTCGCCGACCGCCTGTGTGAGCGCGTTGCCGAGCGCGATGTGGCTCGCGGCGTTCTCGTCGATCAGGGTCGAGTAGAACACGCGGTCGAGAACGCCGATGCGGCCCTCGCCGTCCACGAGCGCCAGCTCGCCAAGGCGGGAGGCGCCGTCGTCGCGGCCGGCCCTGGCGCGCAGCACCTCGCCGTTGCTGTCGGCATCGATCTCGACCGCGCGGCCGTCCTCGAAGCGGACGCGCAGGCCCTCGATGAGCGCACCCTCGACCAGCAGCGGTTTCGTCGAGCGGACGGTGCCGTCGGCGCGCCGGGGGTCGGGCGTCGTGAAGATCTCCTCGGTCGGCAGGTTCGGCCGGTGCGGTATCCCCTCCGCCGTCTCGAAGGCCGCGGCGAGCCAGCGCGACGACGGCAGCAGCCCGACCGTCAGGTCCGTGCCGTCCCCGCTGAAGTGCACGGCCTCGAGCCGGCGCTCGGTCAGCCGGCCCGCAACCTCCGTCAGACGGTCGAAACGGGTCGACCACGCCGCCACGGGATCCTCCGCATCGAGCCGAAGCATGTGCGCGAGATCGCCGGTGAGCCGCTCCAGCGCCTCGCCGTCGTCGAGCTCGGGATAGACCTGTTCGGCCCACTCGGGCGTCGGGCATGCGACGATGCACCAGTTGATCAGGCGGTCGGCGACCAGCTTGAGGTATTCCTGCCGCACGGGCGACTGGTCGGCGCCCAGCCGGGCAACGTCGAGCCCCTCGGTCGCCGCACGGTCGAGCGCCGCCTCGAGCGTGATCAGCGCGACGTGCTGGTCGCCCATCTGGCGAAGACGCTCCAGCTGCCAGTCGGGCGCGAACCCGATCGACTCGTCGGAGCCGTGCTCGATCCGGGCCCGGCGCACGAAGGCGTCGGTGTATGCCACCTCCACGTGCCGGGCGCCCGCGCGGTAGGCCGCGTCGCTGATCGCTCGCGCCACCCGCTCCCGGCCGACCTCGGCGTTGACGATCAGCGTCTGACCGGGCTGGACGTTCGCGCCGAAGCCGACGGCAAGCTGGGCCAGGCGGTCGCGAAGCACATCATCCACGCCGGGCACTCTACTCGCGGGTAGGATCCGTCGTCGATGCAGCCGCTCGCCGAGCAATGGGACGGGATCCTCGGCCGCCAGCCCGAGGACTGGTCGTCGATGAACCTCGAGCTGGAGGTGCTGGACGCGAACGAGAGCGAGGAGACCGCCCTCGTCCTCTCGCCGCTCAACCCCTGGCACGAGCGCGACTGGCGAAGCGGCATCTTCCGGTTCCGCGCCGCGCACACCTTCGGCTACGGGGCCGCCGCGGAGCTCTGCCGCAAGCGGCTCGCGACGCTCGACTCGGTCGGCATCCGCGGCACCCTGCGCCTGCTCAACCGCTCGGCGGATGTCCGCCCCGTGGCCACCCAGGGCACCCGGGACTGACGCGCGGGCTCAGCCGCGCAGCTCGGCGCCCACCCGCTCGCCGAGCGCGTCGACGATCCGCGTCCGCACGGCGTCGGCCTCTGCGTCGGTGAGGGTGCGGTCGGCCGCCTGGAAGTGCAGGTGGACGGCAACGCTCTGCTTGCCATCGCCGACCTGCGGGCCGCTGTACACGTCGAACACCTCCGCCCCGGTCAGCAGCTCGCCGCCGGCGGCGCGGATCTCCTCGAGCAGCGCGGATGCGGGCAGCTCGGCGTCGACGACGACCGCGATGTCCTGCCGCACGGCCGGATAGGTGATGACGTCGCGGTACAGCGGCATCAGGTCGCCGGCGTCGAGCTCGGTCAGGTCGATCTCGAACACGCTTACGGTCGCGTCGATCCCGAACGTCTCGGCCACGAGCGGATGCAGCTCGCCGAGCACCCCGCCCGAGCCCAGCCGGGCGGCCCGGCCGGGATGGAGGTACGGCTGCCCCGCGGCCGCCACATCGAGCGTCACGTGCAGCGCGCGGCCGAGCGCCTCCACCACGCCCTTCAGCTCGAAGTAGCCGGCATCGCGACCGGCGACCACGCCGGCGATGCGAACCGGCTGATGGGGAAGATCCTCGCCGGGAGCGGGCAGCACGACCCGTCCGATCTCGAACAGGGCGACGCGGTCGCGGCCCGCGTCCAGGTTTCGCCGTGCCGACTCGAGCAGCCCCGGGAAGAGCAGGGTGCGCAGCAGCGCCTGCTCGGCGCCCATGGGGTTGCTGACGCGCACGGCCTGCCGGGTGGGATGCTCGGCCTCGAGGCGCAAGCGGTCCCCGATGCCCTCGTCCGTGAAGGCGATGGTCACCGCCTCGGACAGCCCGGCGCCGAGCAGCACATCGGTGACGACCCGGCCCAGGTGGACGTCGCGGTCGAGCTTGCCGACCGCATCCGCATGCGGCGGCATGACGCTCGGCACCTTCCAGATGCCGTCGATCCGCGCCACCTCCTCGATCAGGTCGACCTCGCGCGGCGTGTCTGCAGCGCGCCACGTCGGCACCAGCCAGCCGCCGTCGCGCCGCTCGTAGCCGAGCCGGGTGAGCGCACGCTCGATGCGCCCGTCGTCGTACTCGATCCCGATCACGTGCTCGAGACGCTCGCGCCGCAGCGGCACCACCGGCCGGCGCGGCAGCTCCCCGTGCAGGTCGATGGTGCCCGGCACGAGCGTCGCCCCCGCGAGCTCGACCAGGAGCTGCGACGCCAGCGCGAGCGCGTGGGGAACGAGATGGGGGTCGAGCCCCTTCTCCCACCGGGTGGACCCCTCCGTGCGGAGCCCCAGCCTGGCGGACGCCCGCTGGATGTTCGGCCCGTCGAAGTTCGCGCACTCGATCAGCACGGTGGTCGTCTCGTCCGACACCTCGCTCCACTCGGATCCCATGAGGCCGCCGATGGCGGACGGCTTCTCGGCGTCTGCGATCACGACCACCTCGGAGTCGAGCGTCCGCTCCTGGCCGTCCAGGGTGACGACGCGTTCGCCGTCCGCCGCGCGGCGCACGATGATCTCCCGGCCCGCGACCTTGTCCAGGTCGAAGGCGTGCGTCGGCTCCCCGACGCAGAGCATCACGTAGTTGGTGATGTCGACGACGTTTGAGATCGGTCGCATGCCGGCTGCGGCGATGCGCGCCTTCAGCCACGGAGGCGACGGCCCCACCCGCACGCCCGTGAACACGCGCCCGGCCCACCGCGGGCACAGGTCCGGTGCATCGACGCGGGCGGTCACGTGGTCCTCGACGCTTCCCTCGCCGGCCGGCGCGGGGTCGGCGCCCGGCCACGGCGCGAGGTCCGCGTCGAGCGACGCCGACACCTCGCGCGCCACGCCGTAGACCGACAGGCAGTCCGGCCGGTTGGGCGTGATCTCGAACTCCAGCACCGCCTCGTCGATCGGAAGCACGTCGGCGAGCGGTGTGCCCGGCTCCAGGCCGTCCGGGAGGAGCATCAGGCCGGCATGCTCCTGCGACAGCTCGAGCTCCCGCTCGGAGAGCATCATGCCGTCGGACTCGACGCCCCGGAGCTTTGCCCTGCGCAGGACGGTGCCGTCGGGCAGCGTCGCGCCCGGGAGCGCCACCGCGACCGTACTTCCCACGCCGAAGTTGGTCGCTCCGCAGACGATCCGGCGCGGCTCGGCCTCCCCCACGTCGACGGTCGCCAGCGACAGCCGGTCTGCATTCGGATGCTGCTCGCGTGTGAGCACGCGCCCGACCCGGAACCCCTCGCCGCCCGCCGGCACGCCGGTGTCGTGGATCGCCTCGAGCTTCGTGCCGGTCATGCTCATCAGCTCACCAAGCTCGCGCAGCGGCATGTCGAAGGTCACGTACTCGCGCAGCCAGGACACGGGCACCCTCATCCGAACTGCTCCATCAGCCGCAGGTCGTTCTCCCACAGCCAGCGGATGTCCGGGACGGCGTGGCGCAGGGCGGCGATCCGCTCCACGCCCATCCCCCACGCGTACCCGGTCAGCCGCTCGGCGTCGTACCCGTCGACGTAGGCGTACAGGTTCGGGTCGACCATCCCGGCACCGAGGATCTCGACCCAGCCCTCGGCCCGGCACACCCGGCACGGCGAGCCGTCGCGCGCGCAGTTGAAGCACGAGACGTCGACCTCCACCGACGGTTCGGTGAACGGGAAGAAGTGCGGGCGCAGCCGCACGTCGCGGTCGGCGCCGAACATCTCGCGCGCGAAGGCCAGCAGCGTGCCCTTCAGGTGCGCAAGCGACAGGCCCTCGTCCACCGCCAGGCCCTCGATCTGGGTGAACATCGCGGTGTGCGTGCTGTCGGGCGTGTCACGCCGGTAGCACCGGCCCATGGTGGCCATGTAGACCGGCGGCGGCTGCGCCTCCATGGTGCGGATCTGCATCGGCGAGGTGTGCGTGCGCAGCACGGTGTGGTCGTCGACGTAATACGTGTCCGACGGCTGGCGGGTCGGGTGCGTCCCGGCGTGGTTGAGGGCATCGAAGTTGCGGTACACCGTCTCGACCTCCGGGCCGTCGGCCACGCGATAGCCGAGCCCGACGAGCACCGCCAGGATCTCGCGGCCGGTCTGCTCGATCAGGTGGGTATGGCCGCGCTCGACGGGCCGCCCCGGCAGGGTCACGTCCACGCGGTCGCGTCGCAGGCGCTCCTCGAGCTCAGCCGCCCGCAGCTGCGTCTCGCGCGCGTCCAGGGCCGACTCGAGCGCCCGCCGAACCTCGTTCAGCACCTTCCCGCGCGGGCCGCGCTGCTCGGCGGGCAGCGTGCCGAGCTCGCGAAGCGCCTGCACGAGCGGCGCGCGGCGGCCGAGCAGCGAGATGCGCACCTGCTCGAGCGAGTCGGAGTCGGTCGCGCGCTCGACGGCGGCGAGCCCCTCCCGCTGGACGGTCTCGGGATTCATGAGCGCACAAGTGTACCGAGCGGCCGGTCACGGCCCTGCTTGTACGCTTGCGGCATGACGGGCACCACCAGCGCCGATCCGTACGGGGCTCTCGGCACCGCGTACGACGCCTGGTGCCGTTCGGTCACGGAGGACATCGGGTTCTACGTCGACCTCGCGCTGGCGACGGGCGGTCCCGTGCTCGAGGTCGGTGTCGGCAGCGGCCGGGTCGCGGTGCCGACGGCGCTCGCCGGGGTCGAGGTTGTCGGGGTCGATGTCAGCGAGGACATGCTCGACCTGGCATGGGCGAAGGCGCTGCCGCACCGTGTGCCGCTTCGGCTGGTGCGCGCCGACATGCGCGACCTGCCCGATCTGGGCACCTTCCGGCTGGTGACGGTTCCGTTCCGCGCGCTGCTGCATCTCCACGACGACGCCGAGCGGCTGGCGGTGCTGCGCTTGCTCCATGCGCGCCTCCGCCCAGGGGGCCGGCTGGCGTTCGACGTGTTCCATCCCGACCGGATCGACATCGAGGAGACGCACGGCCGCTGGCTCGAGCGCGAGCCGGGCATCCACGAGCGCGCCGACTGGCGGCCGCACGAGCGGACGCTGACGCTGGCGGTGCGCACCCGCGGGCGCGCGACGACGATGGAGCTCAGCTGGGCCGAGCCTCGCACCTGGGCGGGCCTGCTGGCCCAGGCTGGGTTCGACGACGTGCGGCGCTACGGCGGGTTCCACGGCGAGCCGCTGAGGATCGACAGCCCGGATTCGGTATGGGTGGCAACAGCATCGGAGGCCGCGGCGGCCGGCTGAAGTCGAACTCCGTCGCGAGGCTTCCCAGCTGCGCCGCGTTCTCGCGGACGCTCGGCCGCGAGTCGGGCCGCCCATCGGTCTGCGGGTCGATCCGGCCGCCGCCCAGGAAGTCGTCCTCGATGAACTTCAGGTAGGCGTCGAAGCTGAGCGTCTGATGGTCGACGTACCCGCTGCGCGCATACGGGCTGATCATCAGACCCGGTACACGCATCCCGTAGCCCAGCGAGTCGACGTATGGCGGCTTCACGTGGTCGAAGAAGCCGCCCCAGTCGTCCCACGCGACGAAGATCGCGCTCGACCGCCAGTCAGGCGAGCGCATGACCGCGTTCACGATTCGCGTCACCCAGGCCTGACCGCGCCAGATCGGTGAGGGCGGGTGCTCGCTGTCCTGGATGCTCGGGACGACCCAGGACACGCTCGGCAGGCGTCCCTCGCGAGCGTCGGTGAAGAAGTCGTCGGAAGGCTGGACGTTCACGACCTGGTGGTCCTGGTGGACGTCCATGAAGTGCGGGAGCGGGTTCCAGATACTGGGCGTATGCGAGCTCTGGACGTGTGTCGGGCACCGCATGTCTCCATCCGCGCAGTCGGGTTGCAGGCCGGGCTCGACGAAGTAGCGCCAGGTGACGTCATGCTGGGCGAGCAGATACGTGAGATCCGTCCAGGGGAAGCGGACACCCGGACCGACCGGCGGGCGCTTCCACCCGATGAACGGCCGGCAGCTGAGCGGGTCGGTGCGCGAGGTGCAGGTCGCCGACCACCCGGACACCAGCGCTAGGTGCGAGGGCAGGCTCCAGCCCAGGTTCGACGCGAACATGTGATCCTGAAGCACGAACCGGTGCGCATAGCGCCAGTAGTTCGGGATCTCGGCCGCCGTGTGGTAGCCCATCACGTCAGGCCGCTGCGTATCCACAACGCAGTCCGGCGTGGTCGGATTCGTGCGGCATAGACCCCTCATGGCGCCGCGGAGGCGCCGGACGAACCCGTCCATCCTCCCGCCGTCGATGTCTGCCAGCGCGTCGGCAACGGTGTGCGGCCCGCCGGTATCCACCTGGCGTGTGTCGTGATACGGGAGCAGGCACCCGCCCATCCCCGGATCGACGTTGCAGTCGGCCCGCCCGTCGAGCACGCGGCGCGGAATCCCGTCGGCTCCCGGAAAGGTGCCGAAATAGTTGTCGAACGAGCGGTTCTCCTGCATCACCACGATCACATGGCGTATCCGGTGGATTCCGGGCGGGATCGACGGGGCGCCGGCGGGAGCGCCGCCGCAGCCGGACGCTGCCGCCGTGGCGAGGACCGCCAGGGACGTCGCAGCGACGCGGATCGCCGTTCCCATCCCGCCAGCGTAGGCGCCAACGGTTGGAGCGGTTCAATCCCGGTCAGGACGCTGCTGAGCGGACCGCCGCACGCTGGCGGACGGCCTCGTAGAGGGCGACGGTGGCCGCCGCGGCCGCGTTCAGCGACTCCGCGCCCGGCGCCTGTGGGATGCGCGCGGTGACCTCCGCCGCCTCCACCAGCTCGGCCGGCAGCCCCAGCCGCTCGGCGCCCACGAGCAGCACGATCGGGCCGGTCAGGTCGACCTCCCACAGCTCGCTTCCGGCGTCGGGGACGAGCGCGACCCGCGTCGCGCCTGAAGGGGGCTCGGCCGCCTGTTCGATCGGCACGCGGAACACCGCGCCCATCGACGCGCGCACGCCCTTGCCCGAGAGCGGGTCCGAGCACCCCGGCGAGAGGGTCAGGTAGGCCGGGCCCAGTGCCCCCGCCGTGCGGACGACCGTGCCGACGTTGCCGGGATCGATGACGCGATGCAGGTGGACACCCAGATCCGCATCCGGCGCGCGTTGCGGAAGATCTCCGCGGCGAAACGTGCAGATCACCCGTGCCGGGTGGCCGAGCGATCCCAGGTCCGCGAGCAGCGCGTCCGCGACGGCGTGCACCGGCCCGCCGCGGGCCAGGCGCGCAACGAGCCCGTCCGGCGGCGGGCGGTCTGCGGCGACGAAGGTCTCGGCGGGCAGCACACCGGCCGCGAGCGCCTCCTCGACGATGTCCTCGCCCTCGGCGAGGAACAGGCCGGCGGCGGACCGGTGCCGCTTGGCCTGCAGCTTGCGGGCGGCCTTCAGCCGCGCGTTCGCAGGCGAGGTGATCGGCTCCATGGCGGGCGGTAGCCCGATGGCTCAGGCCTCGGCCAGCGCGGCCTTGGCGGCGTCGGCGATCACGGTGAACGCCTGGGGATCGGCGACCGCGATGTCGGCGAGCACCTTGCGGTCGAGCTCGATCTCGGCCAGCTTCAGCCCGTGCATGAACTGGTTGTAGGAGAGGCCGTTTTGCCGGGCGCCCGCGTTGATGCGGATGATCCAGAGCCGGCGGAAGTCCCGCTTGCGAGCCCTGCGGTCGCGGTAGGAGTAGGCGAGCGACCGCATCACCTGCTCCTTGGCGTGCTTGTAGGTGTTGCTCTTCAGGCCGCGGTAGCCCTTGGCCTGCTCGAGCACCTCCCGGCGCTTCTTCTTGGCGTGAACGCTGCGCTTGACGCGTGCCATCGCTGACTCCTATCGCTTGCCGAGGAGGCGCAGCGCCTCACGGGTGTCCATGGGCGCGAGCCCGGTGTCCTTGCGCTTCGCGCGCCGGCGTTTCGCTGACTTGTGCTCGAGCAGGTGGCTCTTGAACGCGCGGCGGCGCATGACCTTTCCGCCGGCAGAGAGCCGGAGCCGCTTGCCTGCGGCTGACGACGTCTTCATCTTTGGCATTGCTGTCTCCTACGTGTTCTTCGCGGCGGTGGCCGTGCCGGCCGCGGTGTCGCTGGGGGCCTCGGCCTCGGCGGGAACCTCATCGACCTGGGCGGAAACCTCATCGACCTGGGCGGGAACCTCATCGACCTCGGCGGGCGCGTCGGCCGCGTGAGGTGCCGGCGCATTCTTGTGGGGCGCCAGCATCATCACCATGTTGCGACCGTCCTGGAGCGGAGCCGACTCCACCACGCCGAGCTCCTGCACCTCGTCGGCGAGCTTCAGCAGCAGCACCTTCCCGCGCTCGGGGTGCGCCTGCTCCCGCCCGCGGAACATGATCGTCACCTTGACCTTGTCCCGGTTCTTGAGGAAGCGGACGACGTGCCCCTTCTTGGTCGCGTAGTCGTGCGGGTCGATCTTTGGTCGCAGCTTGATCTCCTTGATGGTGATGGTCGACTGGTGCTTGCGTGCGAGCTTGGCCTTCTGCTCCTGCTCGTACTTGTACTTCGAGTAGTCCATCACCCGGCACACGGGCGGCTTCGCGTCGGGAGCGACCTCGACCAGGTCGAGGTTCTTGTCCCACGCGTACTTGAGCGCCTCGTCGGTGCTCTTGATGCCGATCTGCTCCCCGTCTGCGCCGATCAGGCGCACCTGGGGAACGCGGATCGCATCGTTGATCCGGGTGGTCGGCTCCTGGGGCCGCTGGTCGAATCGTCGCCGCGGTCTCAAGAGGTGGGCCCAGTCACGATCAGGGTCAAGCTCGAAGTCTCCCTTCGTCGACAACGCAAAACGGGCGCCGCAAGGCACCCGTCCTCATACTTCCCACCGGGGAAGCGACCGTCATACTGCTCGGTTGAACCCGCCAGACGCGTGGAGCGCGGCGGGTGAGAAGCGGGATGCCTCTGCTTTGCCAGGGCTGGAGTATAGCCGACGCCCGGCGACCGGCTCCCGCCGGTGTGACGTTCTGGTTACAGACGCGACAAACCTTGGGCGCGAGCCCTTGACCTGCGCCGCGGTGTTCGTAATGATCGCCGCGTGTTCAAGGACAGGACACAGGCGGGCGCGGGCCTCGCCGCCGCGCTCCCCGACCTTCGGCTAAAGAGCAACGTGACCGTGGTCGGGCTGGCGCGCGGCGGTGTCGAGGTCGCGGCCGAGGCGGCACACCTGCTGCAGCTCCCGCTCGACGTGCTCTGCATCCGCAAGGTGGGCATGCCGGGGTATCCGGAGCTTGCGATGGGCGCCGTGGCCCCGCAGGGCGAGCGGTTCACGAACCGCCGGATCGCGTCGCTGCTGACGACGCGGCAGATCGAGGAGGCCTACGAGGGGGCGATGGCCGAGGCGCGGGCGATGGACGAGCGGCTGCGCTCGGGGCTGCCGATGACGCTCGTCGGCAGGGTCGCGGTGATCATCGACGACGGCGCGGCGACGGGCGCCTCGGTGCGCGCGGCGATCGCAGCGGTGCGCAATGCGGGCGCGCGGCAGATGATCGTGGCGCTGCCCGTGCTGCCGCGGCCGGCGGCGGAGCGGCTCGCGCGCGAGTGCGACCGGCTCGTGACGCTGCGCGCGCCGCAGCGGTTCCAGTCGGTCGGCCAGTTCTACGAGGACTTCCACCCCGTGTCCGAGGAGCGCGTGCGTGACCTGCTCGCGGCGGCGGAGCCTGCCGTCGAGCAGCCCGCCTAGCCGGCGGGAAGGCGCAGCAGCCGGCGTGCGCGGGCCGGGGACGCCGGCTCCCGGCCGAGCAGACGGGCGATCGCGACGACGCGCTCGACCAGCTCGGCGTTCGAGGTGGCGAGCCGACCGGCATCGGCCTCGATCTGGTCCTCGAAGCCGCAGCGGACATGGCCGCCGGCCGCGAGGGCGGTGGTGATGACGGGCAGGAACGAGCCGCCGATGCCGGTGGCGCTCCACGTGCTTCCGTCCTGGGGCAGGCGGTCCGCGAAGGCGACCACGTTGCGCGGAGTGCCGGCCGCGCCGCCGGGCACGCCCAGGACGAGGTCGTAGTGCTGCGGCCCGTCGAGCGGCACCTTGCCGATCAGCCAGCGGGCGTTGTCGAGGTGTCCGAGGTCGAAGATTTCGAGCTCCGGCCGCACCCGGGCGGCCAGCTGCGCACGCGCGAACTCGAGCATCAGCGGCGCCGGGTTCTCGAAGACGCCGCGCCCGAAGTTGACGGTGCCGCAGGTGAGCGAGGCCATGTCCGGCTGCGACTCCAGCGAGCCGAGACGCTCCGCCGGCGTCATGCCGACGGCTCCGCCGGTTGAGACCTGCACGATCATCTCGGGCGCGGCCTCGCGGATCGCGCCGACGGTCTCGCGGTACCGGCCGGCGTCCTGGGTCGGCGTGCCGTCATCCAGGCGGGCGTGGACGTGCACCATGCGGGCACCCGCGTCGAACGCACGGCGCGCCTCGGCGGCGATCTCGTCCGGCGTATACGGCACCGCCGGGTTGTGCGAGCGCATGGTCTCGGCGCCGCATGGCGCAACCGTGATGATCAGCTCGTCGCTCACCCGCGGGCGGCGGCGCGCCCCTGCGGGCCGCGCGAGTGCTCCTTCTTGACGACGTACGTGCCGCGCGCCCGGGTGACCAGCACGGCCTCGTCGAGGTAGTCCGCGGCGGAGTCGCTGATGTCGGCGCGAGCGGCGATCTCCTTCCAGAGCTCGAGATCGACGGTGCGGCTGGTCGTGCCCATGCGGGCGATGGTGCCTCTGGCGCGTACGAAGTCGCCCGCGTGGAGCGGCGCGAGGAACTCGACGGACTCGTAGCCGGCGAACAGGCCCTCGTCGCCGTCGGTGTGGATCGCGAGCTCGGTCACGATGTCGCCGAAGATCTCGAGGCCATGCGCGCCGTCGACCAGGTTTCCTCCGTAATGCGCGTCGGCGGCCGACAGCCGCATGCGCAGCTCGACGCTCAGTCCTTCCATCGTGCCCTCCATGCTCGCTCGCGGTGGACGACCGATGATACGGGGTCGGACGACGCGCGTCCGCTGAACCGCCCGGTGTCAATACCGCAAAGCGGCGACCCAATTATTGGAGCCCGACTCCCGCTGTGTCGCCGGGGCGTTTCGGCACACATTCGCGACGCTTCGGCCGCCTGGCTGAGCGGAGGCCGCAGGCACCCCAATTATTGGAGACCAACCCCTTCCCCGGGGGGCGCGGGGATCGTTGCGGCGCGGTAAGCGAATGTCACTGGTCTGTGACGTTGTCGGAGCCGCGCCGGGCCACCAGCTCCCGTGCGATCCAGGCGGCCACGTGCGACGGCCGCGCGCCGGCGCCGAACCCCGCGTCGTAGCCGAGCTCCTTCGCAAACGTGTTCGACAGCCGCGGGCCGCCGCACACCAGCACGTAGCGGTCGCGCAGCCGTTCGGCCTCGAGCAGGTCGACCAGCTTCGTCAGCTGCCGCGCGTGCACCTGCTTCTGCGTGACCACCTGCGACACGAGGATGGCGTCCGCAGAGCGCTCCTGCGCCTCGCGCACGAGCCGCTCGCACGGCACCTGCGCTCCCAGGTTCACCGCCTCGATCCACGGGTAGCGTTCGAGCCCGTAGTCGCCGGCAAAGCCCTTCATGTTCATGATCGCGTCGATGCCGACCGTGTGCGCGTCGGATTCGATCGCAGCGCCGATCACGACCATGCGCCTGCCCAGCTGCTGCTCGATCAGCGCATTGATCTCCGCGAAGCCGAGCTCCGACGCCTCCACCTCGCTGGTCGTGATCTCGGCCGGGTCGACGCCGCACGGCGCCTTGGCGTAGGCGACATAGAACGTCATGTCGCGGTCGGCCGCCGTGACGTGGACGATCTGCGGCTCCCGGAAGCCGGTGTTTCGCAGGAACTGCAGCCCCAGCTCGCGCGCCTGCGCGTCGGCCGGCGCGGGCAGCGTGAAGCTCAGCTGCACCATGCCGTCGCCCATCGTGTCGCCGTACGGGACGATCTCAGGCACGCGCCGCCTGCTCCAGCGTCGGCTCCCACAGGTCGAGGAACGGGTTGACGTACCGCTCCGAGCGCTCGGCGACGCCCTCGAGCCCGCGGCCCCCGTCGCGCCGGCGCGGGGTGTCGGCGAACCACCCGCGCTCGATCGCCTCGAACATGCCCGCGTCGGCCACCATCTGCAGCAGCTCCACCGCCTGCCGGAGCACCAGCTGCGCCCGCTGCTCGAGCGGACCGCCCGGCACCGCCTGCAGTGACTCGCGAAGCGGACGCGCCGCCTCGAACACGCGCCTCGCGTCCTGGATGGCCAGCATCCGGTCGGCAAGAAACGGCGTATGCACCGCCTCCGTCAGGATCGACAGCAGCTGGATGTGCTGACCCGTCGCCACGCCCACCAGGTTGAACAGCGTCCCCAGCGACTGCGTGCGGAAGATGTCGCCGGTGACGTGCTTGGTCGGCGGCATGTACTTCAGCGGGCACCGGGGGAACAGCTCGCGGATCAGCAGTGCGATCGCCCATTCCTCCATCAGCTGGCCGGGCCGGTCGGGATCGATCTCGAACGCATGCCCGAGGCCGATCTGCCGCTCGGGGATGCCGGCGGCCAGCGCCAGCGCCCGGTTGATGAAGTTCGACGCGACGACGGTGTGGCCGGCCTCGTGGCCGGGTGCCGTCGTCAGGTAGTTGTCCTCACCGGTGTTGATGACGATGCCGGCGCGGCCGTTGACCATCCTGCTGACGTACTGGTCGCAGAA
Source organism: Gaiellales bacterium (assembly GCA_036403155.1). Classification (GTDB taxonomy): domain Bacteria; phylum Actinomycetota; class Thermoleophilia; order Gaiellales; family JAICJC01; genus JAICYJ01. Next base: position 158,451 of record DASWRM010000076.1, read on the forward strand.
CGTCCGCTGCGGGTTGATGTCACGGAACAGGATCCCGTACATCGAGTCGTTCAGCATCATGTCGAGCCGCTCCAGCGCACCGCAGGCCGCGATCTCGGGCATGCAGAGGCCCGACGCGTAGTTCGTCAGCCGCAGATACCGGCCGGCCTCGGGCATCACCTCGTCGAGCGCCGACCGCACCAGCCGGAAGTTCGCCTGGGTCGCATATGTGCCGCCGAACCCCTCCGTCGTCTCGCCGTAGGGCACGTAGTCGATCAGGCTCTGCGCGGTCGACCGGATCACCGCGATCACGTCGGCGCCGGCTCGCGCGGCCGCCTGCGCCTGGCGCGCATCCTCGTGGATGTTGCCGGTCGCGACGATCACGTACAGCCATGGGGTCTGCGGGTCGCCGTACCGCTCCACCAGCCGCTCGCGCTCCTCCCTGCGGTCACGGATCGCGGCGTCCGCGTCGGCCGCCAGCCGCGCGGCCAGCGCCCGGGCGTCCGACAGCTGCTCCTCCGCGGGGTCCGGGAGCGCCGCCCCGGCCGCCACCGCCTGCGCCACCTGCTGCGGAGTCCGCCCGTCCGCGCATGCCGCCGCCAGCGGGAGCGCGAGGCCCTGCCCCAGACGCGGCCCCAGCGCGTCCACGAGCACGTTGGGCAGGGGCACGCCGAGCTCATCCACGCCGTCCACGCCGAACAGGCGCGCGACCGTGCGCTCGATTGCGACGGTCGTGTGGCCTCGCGCAAACTCGAGCACCGGCGCCGCAACCTCGTCCGCGAGCGCGTGGGCCTCGGCCACCAGGCCGGGATCGAGCTCCAGCTTCATGGGCATAGCATGCCGGAAACCACGTCGTGCACCGGCCAACGTCCCGCCGCCGCCTCGCGCGCCATGGCGAACGCCTCACCGGCCGTGAACGGGGCATCCGGGTGGAAGGGACTGGCCGTCACCGCCCGGATCGCCAGCGGTCGCCGCACCGCCACCTCGACGCCCGCCCTCCGGGCGCGCGCCAGCTGCTGCGGCCGGGCGAGCACGTGCGTGGCGTCGGGTGCGATCAGCAGCGCACGCACACCCTCGCGCATCAGCCGCTCGAGCAGCGGCCCGGTCAGCGCGCCGTCCACCTCCGCGCTGCCCGATCTCGCGACCTCGCCGGCCGTCTCGGCCTCGTAGCCTGCCGCATGCCGCACCGACGTCGCGGCCGCGGCGTCGGTGACCGGGAGCGCCAGCGCGTCCAGCGCAAGCCGCAGGCGCAGCGGCGCGTCGTCCCGGCCGTTCGCAAGCGACACGCCCGCAGCGACGACCACCGCCTCGGCGCGGCCGGGGGCCGCGGGGCCCAGCCGCCCCAGCGCCCCCTCGAGCACAACTCGCTCGGCGCCTGCGCGAAACAGCGCCTCCACCGTGCGGTCGAGCTCGTCCAGCCGGGCCGGGCCCGACACCACCACCGGCTCGCCGGGCGGCGGCTCCGTCACGACCACCTCGCCCACCGCCGTCCGGAACCCGAGCCGCTCGCGCACCGTCGCCTCGTCGGCCAGCCCGGCCGCGCTTGCGACGAGCGTTCCGAGCCGCGGGCGCACACGTGGTTTCGGCAGGCCGGTGAGCTGGTCGCGCGCCTCGCCGTCGAGCCCCAGCGACACCAGCCCCACGCGGCCCTCCGTCCGCTCGAGCAGGTGGTTGATCACCGTCGTCTTGCCCGCGTTCTTCGCAAGCCCCACCACGGCGATCGTGCGATGGGCCGCGAGCAGCTCCTCGAGCGGCGGCTGACCGCTCACCGCGTGCGCAGGAGATGCACCGGGAACACCGGGTGCTCCCGGCCGTCGCGCTTGCGCATCGGCGGGCGCGGCGCGACCAGGCTGTTGTAGACGGCCTCCTCGGCCGCCTCGTAGGCCGCCGCGAAGTACGGGTTCAGGTCGTCGTTGTCGAGCGTCTGGTCGCCGTTGGTCGTGAACGCAACCGCGATCTCGCCCGACCCGTTGTGTGCGTACGACCCCGCCCGCGCCAGCCCGAGCAGCGGGCGCAGCGCCAGCCGCCGCAGCTGCTGCGCCGACATGGGAGCGTCGCACGCGCAGACGGCGATGCACGAGCCTTCGGGCGGCGCCGGCCCGTCCGCCGGCTCGAACCGCAGGCCCCCGGCGGTCAGCCGCTCGCGCTCGCCGAAGTTGCACATCAGCAGGACGCCGAGCGTATGGTCGCCGATTCGCCGGGAAGCGGTGCCGATCCCTCCCGCGAAGTCGAAGCACGTCATTCCCGTGCCGCCGCCGACCGATCCCTCGGCCACCTCCTCACCCATCGCATCCCGCGCCCGTCGCACGTCGTCGACCGTGACCGTCCGCGAGTCTCCCAGGTCGGAGTCGTCGCACTCGCCGACGACCGGGATGAGGGTGTTGGTCTGGTCGCCGCCCTCCGCGAGGACGGCCGCGTGGTAGACCATCCCCAGTGCGTGCGTCCCGCACAGGTAGATCGCGGTCTGCACCACCCCCCACTCGTCGATCTCGAGCTTCTTCGTCAGCTCGCCGACGCCGTTGGTGGTCGCCACTCCGGCACGAACCGGCAGCGCGGGAGGCTCGACGACGGTCACGCCGGTCAGCTCGCCGCTTTCCGCCTGCGCGTGACCGACCCGGACGCCGGGAACGTCGGTGATCGCGTTTCGCGGCCCCGTGGGCAGGAGGCCCACCGGGCCGGCCAGGTCTCTCCATCGCTCCGTCATGGTGGCGCGTTGTATCAGACCGGGAACGGCCACGGGTGCGCAGCCTCGAACGCGGCCGCCGCGCGCAGCACCAGCGGATCGTCGCCACGGCGGCCGACGATCTGAAGGCCGACCGGCAGGCCGTCCACCGTCCCGCACGGCACGGTCGCCGCGGGCTGGCCGGAGACGTTGAACGGATAGGTCAGGGCCGTCCATGAGAGGTATTCCGTCCGCCGCCCCGCAACCGATCCCGGCTGGTCGAGCCCGGCCGCGAACGCCGTCAGCGGGAGCGTGGGAGTCAGCACCAGATCCCAATCACGCATGAACGCCTCCCATGCCGCCGCGTAGACCGCCTTCGCGGCCTGCGCGTCGACCAGCTCGCTCGCCGTCATCTCGAGGCCCCGCTCGATCACGGGGATGCGCCCCTGGTCGAGCCTGTCGCGCACCTCGTCGAGCCGCCCGCCGGCGAACCGGGCGGCCTGGTTCGCGCACCAGATCGCGTCGACGACGGGCCACGGGTCCGCGAGTGCGGGGTGCGCCTCGTCGACGGACGCACCGAGGGCGGCGAACGACGACGCGGCCGCCTCGCACACCGCCGCCACCTCGGGCTCCACGGCGGCGAAGCCCAGGTCGCGGCTCCACGCGACGCGGAGGCCGCCGACGCCCGCGTCGATGTGCTGAAGAGCGGCCGTGCCGGCGACGACGTCGAGCACGAGCGCCGCATCGCGCGCCGACCGCGCGATCGGCCCCTGCACGGAGAGACCGGAGTTGACCGGATCGGTGGGGACGAGGCCCCACGTCGGCTTGAGCCCGAACACGCCGCACATCGACGAGGGGATCCGGATCGAGCCGGCACCATCACCGCCGTGGTGCAGGGCATCGGGCAGCATCGCGGCGGCGACCGCGGCCCCGCCGCTGGACCCGCCCGCGGTGGCGCCGGCCCGCCACGGATTCTCGGTCGAGCCGTGCACGCGGCTGGTCGTCTCGCCCTTCCACCCCATCTCCGGCGTCGCGGTCTTGCCCACGATCACGGCGCCGGCAGCGCGCACCGCGGCGACGAACGGCGAGTCCGCGCGCGCCGGGCCGGGGTCGTGCAGCAGCGACCCCAGGCGGGTCGGCACGCCGGCGACGTCCAGCAGATCCTTGATCGTGATCGGCACGCCCGCGAGCGGCCCGGCCGTTCCGCCCGCATAGGCCCGCTCCGCGTGAGCCGCCTGGCTGCGCGCGAGGTCGGCCGTGACCGTGACGAAGGCGCGCAGCCGCTCGGGAAGCGCCTCGACGCGCGCGAGCGTCTCCTCGGCCACATCCACCGGCGACCGCTCGCGTCGCCGGTAGGCATCGAGCAGGCCGGCGACGCTCACGCCAGCACCCGGTCGAGCACGCGGAGCGCGTTGCCGGCCGCGAGCGGGCCGCCGTCGGGCTCCCCCGCCGCCGACAGCACCTCCGCATAGAACGTCGCGCGCTCGGGCTCCGGTTGCCGGGCCAGCGCGAGGTCGGCCTCGCCGGGCGGATCCGGGAGCAGCGGTGCCTCCAGCGACGGCCCGAAGAAGTCGCAGAAGTCGGCGCCGAACGCGACCGCCTCCACGCCCGCGACCGCGCAGATGTGCGCGTGGTGGCGCGCGAGCATCTCGGCGAACGGGCCGGTGCCGGTGAACGCGGGCGTCGCGCACAGGCCGACCACGCCGCCGCGCCGGCCGATGGCGGCGAGCACGTCGTCGTCGAGGTTGCGGGGGCTTGCATGCACCGCGGCGGCGTTCGCATGCGACGCGAGCACCGTGCCGCCGAACGCATCCAGCGCGCGCTCGCAGCCCCGCCGGCTGAGGTGCGAGATGTCCAGGCCGATGGCGAGCTCCTCCATCTCCCCGAGCAGCCGTTCACCGAGCGCCGTCAGCCCGGTGCTCACCTCCACCCCGAGGCCGTCGGCGTAGGCGTTCGCCCGGTTCCACGTCAGGCCCGCCATCCGCACGCCCAGACGGTGCAGCGGTCGCAGCAGCTCCGGGTCATCGCCGAGCGCCTCCACACCCTCCAGCGCCAGCACCCCCGCGATCGCGCCGCTCTCGAGCGCCTCGCGCAGCTCGGCCCGGTCGCGAACGATCCGCAGCGCGCCGTCCGGCCGCTCGGCCTCACGATGGGCGACCTCGAGCTGGGCGATGGTCACCCGCAGCGCATCGCCCGGCAGGAACTCGTCCGGGACGAACGCGGGCAGCACCTGGATGCGCACGCCGGCTTCGCGCAGCGCAGGCAGGTGCCGCTCTCCGAACGGGTCGGCATCGCCCGCCGCGCGGCGCTCGAACACGTCCAGCAGGACGTCGAGATGGAGGTCGGCGATCAGCCGGCGGACCCGCCCGCGCCGACCTCGTCGGCGGACGGGCCGGGCGCCGTGACGATGCACGCGGCCCGGTGCTCGGGCGCCGTCGCATCGACCGGCCGCTGCAGGCTGGGGTCGATCGTCGAGCACTGCGGTTGCGCGATCGGGCAGCGCGGGTGGAACCGGCACCCGGACGGAACGTGCACCGGGTTCGGCGTCTCGCCCGAGAGGATCTGCGGCGTGGTCTGCTCGCGCGGGTCGCGCTTGGGGACGACCGAGATCAGCGCGCGGGTGTACGGATGCTGCGGATTGCGGACGACCTCGTGCGCCGGCCCCTCCTCGACGATGCGGCCGAGGTACATGACGGCGATGCGGTCGGCGAAGTGCGCAGCCGTCGAGAGGTCATGGGTGATCATGAGGATGCCCATCCCATCCTTGCGCAGCTCGTCGAGCAGGGACAGGATGCCGGCCCGCACCGACACGTCCAGCATCGAGACCGGCTCGTCGGCGACCAGCAGCTTCGGGTCCAGCGCCAGGCTGGCCGCGATTGCGACGCGCTGGCGCTGGCCGCCCGACAGCTCATGCGGGAAACGGTCGATGTAGAGGTCGGGGGGCGTCAGCCCCGCGCGGGCGAGTGCCTCCCGCACCTTCGCCTCGCGATCCCGCTTGGGGCCGGCGAGGCCGTGCACGATCAGCGGCTCCTCCACGGTGTCGCGGACGGTGAAGCGGGGGTCCAGCGACTCGTAGGGGTCCTGGTAGATCATCTGGATCTCTCGACGCAGCGGCCGCAGCGCCCGCTGCCGCAGGTTGGCGATCTCACGGCCGCGGAAGCGGATCGACCCGGCCCGGTTGTCGACCATGCGGATCACCGTCTGGGCGGTGGACGTCTTCCCGCACCCCGACTCGCCGACCAGGGCCACCATCTCGCCGGCGCGCACGGTGAACGAGACGTCCTCGACCGCGTGCACCTCGAGCTTCGGCCTCCGCGCGATCGCCCCGGCGATGCCGCGCGGGACCGGGTAGCGGGTGACCAGTCCGTCGACCTCGAGCAGCGGCGCGTCCACAGCGGCGCTCACGCCGGCTCCTCGACGACGACGCGGTCGTTCAGGTGGCAGATCGCCTCGTGAGCGGGCCCGACCTCGAGACGGCGCGGGTGTGTGGTCGGGCACGGCGCGAACGTGGAGTCGCACCGCGGCGCGAACGGGCAGCCGACGATCTCGCGGTCGAGACGAGGCGGCGCACCGGGGATCGACAGCACCTCGTCGTCGCCGAGCAGGTCGGGCGTGGCCGCGAACAGCATCCGCGTATAGGGGTGGCGCGGCTCGTGGTAGATGGTCGACATGTCCCCCATCTCCGCGATCTCGCCGGCGTACATCACGGCCGCCCGGTCGCACACCTGCGCGACGACGGGCAGGTCGTGCGTCACCAGCACCATCGACAGGCCGAGGTCGCGCGTGAGCCGCACCAGCAGCTCGAGGATCTGCGCCTGCACCATCACGTCCAGCGCGGTGGTCGGCTCGTCGGCCAGCAGCACCTTCGGCTCGCAGGCGAGGGCCAGCGCGATCGCCGCCCGCTGGCGCATCCCGCCCGAGAACTCGTGCGGATAGCGGTCGGCCCGCTCCCCGGAGATGCCCACCAGCTCGAGCAGCTCGCGCACCTGCGTGCGGGCGGCCCTGCCGCTGGCCGTGCCGTGCAGCTCCATCGGCTCGGCGATCTGGCTGCCGACCGTCTTCACGGGGTTGAACGCGTTCATCGCGCCCTGGAAGATCATGGAAATGTCCCGCCAACGGTGCGGGCTGACAGTCTCCTCGCCCTTCGCCAGGATGTTCTCGCCGTCGAGCAGCACCCGGCCGGCCACGCTCGCGCTCGCCGGCAGCAGCCCCATCAGCGCCAGGATGGTCGTGGTCTTGCCGCAGCCGGACTCCCCGACCAGGCCCATCCGCTCGCCGGGGCGCAGCTCGAAGCTGACCCCCTGCACGGCGTGCAGCTCGCGTCCGCGCGGGAGGTCGAACCAGACGTGCAGGTCTTCGACCTTGAGGACCGGCAGGCTCACTCGCCGTCGAGCCTTCCGTGCAGGGGCCGAAGGCGGAAGCGGCGGACGGCGAGGTGGCCGACCTTGAGCCGCGGGTTGAGGGCGTCCTCCATCGACTGCCCGACCATGGTGCAGGCGAGGATGACGACGGTCACGGCCAGCCCGGGCGGCACGACGGCCCACCATGCGTTGTTGAGCACGGCGTTCCCGAGGAAGCTGTTCTCGATCAGCTTGCCCCACGAGATGGTGCTCGGGTCGCCCAGCCCGAGGAAGGAGATGTAGGTCTCGAGGAACACGGCCAGTGCGATCATCAGCACCGTGTTGGCGATCAGGAGCGGCGCCACCTGCGGCAGCACGTGCTTGGACACCAGCCGCGTGTTCGGCGCACCGATCGAGCGCGCGCGCTTCACGTACACCCGCTCGCGGACGCTCTTCACCTGCGCACGGATCAGGCGGGCGGTGCTCGTCCAGTAGATGATGCCGATGATGAGGATGATGTTCAGCAGGTGCCGGCCGAAGATGGCGGCCGTGACGATGATCAGCGGCAGGTCGGGGATGACGAGGAAGATGTCGGTGATGCGCATCAGCAGCACGTCCACCCACCCGCCGAAGAAGCCCGCGATCACGCCGACGGCGCCGCCGATCAGCATGGCCACCAGGGCGGCGGCGAAGCCGACCTCGAGCGACACGCGGCTGCCGTAGACCATCAGCGAGAACATGTCGACACCGCCGTCGTCGGTGCCCAGCCAGTGGCTGCTGCTCGGGGCCTGGTAGATCGGCCCCGTCTTCGCGTGGACGCTGTGCGTGGCGACCAGCGGCGCGAAGACGGCGATGAGGACGAACAGCAGCACCACCGCCAGGCCGATGATCGCCTGCGGCTGGCCGGCCAGCGTCGTGCGGAGGAAGCCGCGCCGGCTCGGCGTCAGCTCGATGCCTGCCTCGGCCGCGTTGTCGTCGCGCGCGAGCTCGGGAGTCGTGACATGGCTCATGTGGTCACCCGCGGGTCGAGCTTGAAGTAGAGCAGGTCGGCGACGAAGTTGAAGAAGATCACCGACAGCGTGAGCACCAGGAATGCACCCTGCAGGAAGGCGTAGTCGCGCTTGTCGATGGCATCCACGATGGCAAGGCCGATCCCCGGGTAGTCGAACACGTACTCGATCGTGATCGCTCCTCCGATGATGAAGCCGAGCGAGAGCGCGACCAGCGTGACGACCGGGAGCATGGCGTTGCGGAAACCGTGCTTCCAGACGATCGCCCAGTTGCTCATGCCCTTCGCGCGCGCCGTCAGGACGTAGTCCTCACCGAGCGTCTCGAGCATCGCCGACCGGACGATCAGCGTGTAGTCCCCGTACAGCACGAGCCCGAGGGTGAGGGCCGGCAGGATCAGGTGCTCGGCGCGGTCCTTGAGGAAGTCGAGGGTGCCGGGGTTGCCGAGGATGCCGTAGTCCGGGCTCTGGATGCCGCCATGCGGCAGCCCCACGCGGTCCGCGACGAAGTAGACGATCATGAGACCCAGCCACTGGGTCGGCACCGAGTAGAACGCGAGCGAGCTCCACACCGACACCTTGTCGAGCAGTGTGCCCCGCCGCCAGGCGGAGATCACCCCCGTGAAGACGCCGAACAGGATCGAGAACACGGTTCCCAGGGTGATCATGGCCAGCGTCTTCTTGATCGGGTCCCAGAGCTCGCCGCGCACGGGCTTGTGCGTGATCGCCGTGAAACCGAGGTCCCCATGGCCGAGGTTCTTCAGATAGATGACGTACTGCTGCCACTTCGACTTGTCGAGCCCGAGGTCGTGGGCCACCGCTTTCTTGAACTGGATCGTGCATGCCCGGCACTTGAGGCCCGACACGGCGTCGCCCGGCAGGGCGCGGAAGAGCACGAAGTTCAGCGTCACGGCGACGAACACCGTCAGCAGCGCGAACAGCGTGCGCTTGATGATGTAGTCGCTTCGTTGCATCGATTCGTGTCCTCCCTGCCCTGCCGGTCACATCACCGTCAGGCCTGGTGAACCTCCGTCCAGAACGAGAGGTTGTAGCCCTGGATCTGGGGGTCAAAGCCGTCCCACTGATCCGTGTGGGCCGCGATGCCCTGCTCGTTCAGGAGCTGGGTGTACAGCCAGTTGTTGTAGATGATCTCGTCCATCTTGCGGACGAGCGTCTTTCGCTCAGACTCGTTCACGAGCGTGGCCTGCTGCTTGTACATCTGGTCGTACGCGTCGTTGATCCAGCCGGTGTCGCTCCAGGAGCACCACTGGCCCTTGGTGACGACCGACAGCTGGAAGTCGGGATCCGGCACCGCCACCCAGTCCCAGAGGGCGATGTCGAACTTCGAGTAGCCCGTCGGCGGGTTCGTGCTCACGTCGCACTTGTCGTCGGTCTCGATGGCGTACGCCGCCGTGGCGTCACCGCCGCTCTGCTCGGTGACCTGAACGCCGGCGTTCTTGAACCCCTGCTGGATGATGTCGAACTCGCGGTCGCCGTTGAAGTCCAGGCTGGTCGGCACCATGATCTGGTACGCCATCTTGTGCGCGGGCTCGGCGTACTTGCCGGTCGTGGCCGGCGCCATCCGGATGCCGTCAGCGCCCTTCGTGTAGCCGAGCGAGTCGAGCTCCTGGTTCGCCGCGTCGCAGTTGAACTCGACGGGCTTCACGTTCGGGCTGCGCCAGTCGCCCGCGATCGCGCCGAGCAGGCTGCCCTCCGGATCCGCGTACCCGCTGAACACGACCTGCTTGATCTGGTTGACGTCGACGCACATGGAGAGCGCCTTCTTCACCTTCGGATCGAGCAGCTCGCGATGCGCGGCCTTGTAGGGATTGGAGTTCCAGGTGATGTTGACGATCTCGCCGCCGGGATAGGTGTCCACGGAGACGTTCTGCGCCTTCTTCACGGCGTTCACGGCCGTGAACGGCACCTGGTCGACCGCGGAGATCTGACCTGACTGCAGGTCGGCGATCATCGAGTCGGCGTTCGTGTAGTAGACGAGCGCGACGGCGTCGACGTGCGGCTTCGGGCCCCAGAAGCCCGGGTTGGGCTTGAAGACCGTGGTGCCCTTCTTCTCGTACTTGGTCACCTGGAACGGGCCACCGGAGACGACCGGCAGGTGCTGCTCGGGCAGGAACGTCTTCAGGTCCTTGCCGCCGTTCTTGTCGTACTGCGCCCAGATGTGCTTGGGCAGGATGAAGAGGCCGCTGATCAGCGGCAGCGCGTTGCCGACCGGGGCGTCGTAGTGGAACACCACGGTGTTCGGGTCGGGCGCCTCGACCTTGGTGACGTGCGCGATCGCCGACGCCAGCACCGCCGTGGCCCCGTCCTGGTACTTGATGATCGTGTTCGCCGTCCAGGCGACATCCTCGGAGGTCAGCGGCTGCCCGTCCGACCACTTGCCACCTGACTGCAGATGGTATGTCCAGGTCTTGCCGTCGGCCGAGGTCTCCCAGGACTTGGCGTAGCTCGGGACGATGCTCGACAGACCGGGCCCGTACTGCACCAGCTCGGGATAGATCTCTTCGAAGGCCGTGACGGACTGCGCCTCGATGTAGTTGAACGGGTTGAGGGTGTCGATGTAGTTGGTTGTCCCCTCCGTGAAGATGCCGCCTTCCTTGACGGCACCGCCGCCACCACCGCCGCTGCCGGTGCCGCCGCTGCCGCTCCCGCCGCCGCAGCCGGCGGCGACCAGCACCGCCAGCACAATCGCGGCGCCAAGCACGCTGCGTCCGTTCATCTGGTTCCCTCCCTCGTTGGCAGCGCGTCGATCGCGCCGTCATGATGATCACGACCCGGCCGCGGCGAGCGGCCGGCAAGTTCGTCGATATGTCCCGCGATCTCGCGGACCGCCTGCTCCAGCCAGAGGCGGCCCTTTTCGGCGGTCGCCACCGTGGCGTCGCCGATCACGCCGGACTCCGTCCACCCGCTCCACTGCCCCTTGATCGAGAGCGGGCCGTCGTTCCAGTCCATCCAGACGTTCTCCGACTCCCAGTCGGGGATCTCACGCACGGCCTTGTCCATCTGCACCAGCTCCGGGTGGATCGCCAGGTACAGCGAGGTCTCGAGCTCGCACGCATGCGCCATGCCACCCGGCTGGTCGGAATCGCGCGTCCGCGCGAGCAGCTCCGCCGATTCCGGCGTCGAGAGGTACCAGAACGTCGCCGCCAGCACGTCACGCCGCTCCAGCATCAGCAGGCGGGCGGCCATGTCGACCAGCGGGACGTTCGACCCGTGGCCGTTCACGAACAGGATGCGCCGGAATCCGTGGTGGATCAGGCTCTTGCCGATGTCCAGCAGGTAGTCGACGAACCGCTTCCAGTCGATCGTCACGGACCCGGGAAAGTCCATGTGGTGGGGCGTGTAGCCGTGCGTCACCGTCGGCAGCAGCAGCGCGCGGTCGCTGCGGGCGAGCACGGCCCGCTCCGCGAGGGTCTCGGCGATCACCGCGTCCGTGTCGATCGGCAGGTGATAGCCGTGGTCCTCCAGCGTCGCCACCGGGATGACGCACACCGGATCCTCCGCGACACGGTCGGCCACCTCCGGCCACGTCAGCTGGGCATAGCGGTGCGCTCGTGTCGGGGGGTCAGTCGAAGCCATAGCGCTGCTCGTCAGAATCGCAGGGGTTGCCGCGGCCGTACGTGATCTCTCCCCTTGTGACGTCCGCGATGCACCAAAAGACAGTCTTGGTCTCGGAACCGGGGTGCGGATGCCGGCAGATCGAATCCGGGGCGTCCGTGTGGTCGCTCAGCGCGGCGCGGAGCGTGGACGGCGTGATGTCTCCTGGTGCCAGCCATGCGAGGGCGCGACGATACCGGACGTCGGAATGCGCTGCATATTCACCGTCTCCCTCGTACCGGCGCATGCGCTCGCTGACGTAGTGGTTGGTGTGCGCAAGGCGGCCGTCGCGCGGCCGCAGCAGCTCCGCGTCGGTGGCCGAACCCTCGACCGAGACAACTCGCCCGTCCCGGTGCGCGAGCACGTTGTTGTACGACGACGCACGGGCCGGGTGCAGCGCGGCCGCGACGGCCTCGTCCAGTGTCCGGCGTCGCAGCATGTCGCGCACCTGCATCAGGCGCGGGATGCCGATCCGGTTGTCGTTGGGCGTGACCTCGTTGCCGGTCAGGCTGAGGCCCGACCCGTTGAACCCGACGCTGATCCACGGACCGATGCCGACCGTGAAGACCACCGGATCGCCGGGGACGCGCCACTCGATCGCGACCAGCTCGTCCTCGACGGATGCCGAGAGATCGTTCGTGTGGGCCACCCAGACGTGGCCGTCGACCGTCGCGGGGCCGCAGGCGACGAGATCCGAGCAGCCGCGGCCCGGCTCCGGTGCGGGCTGCTCGTCCAGCTCCTCGATGCCTGCTGCGAAGAGCAGCATGGGATCGGCTCCGGCGGCATCGGCGACGGCGTCCAGCTCCTCCACCAGCCACGGCAGCTCACGCTCGGTGACGGCCCGGTAGGGCGCGGCGGCGTCGGCCGCGCCGGGCGGGAGGGCATCGCAGCGCCGGCGGATGGCATCCGCGCAGTGCGCGCCGATCTGCTCCCCCACCTCCCGATGCGATCCCGCCACGCGCAGGAGGTCGAGTGGCCGGCGGTCGCTACGGCGCTCCGTAACGCTGCTCGAAAATCTCACGGATGCGGCGATTGTCCCGTAGGACGCGCAGCGCCGTCAACCCCATGTCCGGCATGTGGCCGTTCCCGATCACCATCGTGGTCGCCCGGCCCACCCCCTCCGCGCCCAGCGCCGCGGCAGTGAACGACGTCGCCATCGAGAAGAACAGGATGGTGCCGGTCTCCCGCGTGGAGAGGATCGCGGCCAGCTCGGTGCCCGGCACGTTGACCATGTTCACCGTCAGGTCGGCCTCACCGCCCGCCGCCGCGATCACCGCCGCGCGGAGCGCCAGCGCGTCGGTCGCATCCACCGCCAGCACGTGGTCGGCGAGCCCCGTCGACCTGACGTCGTCGAGCGCCGCGCCCTGGAGGTCCGCAACGACCACCGTTCCGGCCGGCCCGGCGCCGCGGCGCGCCTCGTGCAGCGAGAGCAGCCCCGACGTGCCGCCGCCTCCGATCAGCAGGACGGTGTCGCCGGGGCGCACCATGGCCGCCGTGCGCGACGGCGCGCCCGCCACGTCGAGCGCCGCGAGCGCGATCCGCTCCGGAATGTCGCCCGGCAGCTCCGCGAACGGGCTCGACGGAAACAGCACTGCCGTTCCCTCGACCGCCACCTGCCCATGACGCATGTCCACCTCGAGGATCCGGTCGAGCCGAAGCGGCGTCAGGGTCAGCGAGATCAGGCTCGCGATCCGGCGGCCGGTCTCAACACGCCGCAGCTCGCGGAATGCCGGACCCGCCTCCAGCACCGTGCCGACCAGCATGCCGCCCGACCCCGTGACCGGGTTGTGCATCTTGCCGCGCTCCGCGACGATCCGTTCGATCGCGGCCGCCACCGCGCCGGCGTCGCCGCCCGCCTGGTCCGACAGCTGGCGGAACGAGGCTGAATCGAGGTTCAGCCGCTCGACCGCGACGAGCAGCTCCGCCGGGCCGGCGCGCGCCTCGCTGTCGAGCCGCTGCGCCGGCTGCGGAAACGCGCCGGGCGGGTCGAGGACGCGATCGAGCCCGAACAGCTGGCCGGCGGTGAGCTGGTCTCCGGGCTGGTCCATCGCGGTCAGGGCGCGGGCGCCGGCGTCGGAGCGCGGGTGCCGACGACCAGCGTGATCGTCGAGCCGGGCGCGTACGTCCCGTTCGGGGAGTAGCCGGTCGCTCGCAGGACGGTGCCCCGGGCGCCGTAGGCAACCCGCCGGACGACGAAGCGCACGGGCCCGTGCCGCTGGAACAGCGCTTTCGCCCGCTCGAGGGGGAGACCGACCACGAGCGGAAAGGCATGGCCGGCCGAGCTGTCCGTCGACGCGCGCCGGCCGAGCGCGAGACCGGCGATGCCGAGCGCCACGGTGGCCGCGAGTGCGACGGCGAGCACGACGGCCGTGGCCGACCGCCACCAGATGCCGGCAGCGGCCAGCGCTCCCGCGCATCCCGCGCAGCAGGCGATCAGCGCCGCGCCGCCGGCGCCGGCAGCTGCCATCGCCACGAGGACGGCCGTCGTTGCGGCGATCGCGACGGGGGCAGGTGGGAGTGACCGCAGGAGCGCCCGCGTTCGCGCCGTGGCCGGTTCAGACACGCCGCCACGATACCGCCCGGGTCGGTGTGAGCACCGAAGCAGCGTGGTATAGATCGGACACCATGGCCTTCAGCGAGACGACGACCGCCCCGCGCTACCGGCAGGTCGCGGACGTGCTCGCGGCCGAGATCGAGTCGGGCTCGCTCGAGCCGGGCGCGCGGCTCCCATCCGAGCGGACGATCGCGCAGCGCCACGGCCTGTCACGCATGACCGCCCGCCAGGCGGTGGAGCTGCTGCTCCGCCGCGGCCTGGTCACGCGCCGCCCCGGGTCGGGCACGTACGTCGCTCCCGGGCGGGTCGAGCACAGCCTCCAGCGGTTCGCGGGGTTCTCCGAGCAGATGCGGGCGCAGGGCATCGAGCCGGGCGGTCGCGTCCTCACGGTGCGGCTGCTCCGCGGCGAGGGCTCCGAGGCGGAACGGGCGCTCGAGCTGGTCAACGGGGACGCGTGCTGGATGCTGAAGCGCGTCCGCTTCGGCAACCGCGAGCCGCTGGTGGTCGAGGAATCCTACGTGCCGGCGAGCGTCTGCCCCGACCTGACACGCCACGACCTCGCGCACAGCTCGCTCTACGAGGTGATGAACCGGGCCTACGGGGTGGATCCCGTGCGCGCGCACGAGACGATCGAGCCGACCGCGTGCGAGCCGGACGCAGCGAGGCACCTGGGCGCGCGGGCGGGGGCGCCGTGCATCCTCGTCACGCGCCTCGCGTTCGACGCGGCCGGCCGGCCGGTGGAGTACGCGCGCGACATCTACCGTGGCGACCGCGCGCGATTCGTGGTCGATCTGCAGCGCGGGTCGTGACCGCCGCCGGGCGCCGCCTGGCCCGGGAACGATGTCAGGAGCGCTCGCGACGCGGCGGTGCCGACTCAGCGACCAGCTCGTCGCGCAGCTCCGCGAGCGGGCGTGCACCGGCGTCCCCCTCGCCGCGGACGCGCACGGACACCGTTCCCGAGTCGACCTCCCGGTCTCCGACCACGAGGATGCGCGGGATGCGCTGGTGCTCGGACTCGGCGATCTTCTTCCCGACCGACTCGCTGCGGACGTCCGCCTCGGCGCGCAGCCCCGCCGCTCGCAGGTCGTCGACGACGCGCTGCGCGTAGTCGTTGTGGCGGTCGGCAACCGGGACGACCACCGCCTGCACCGGCGCGATCCACACCGGGAAGGCACCGGCGTAGTGCTCGATCAGGATGCCGATGAACCGCTCGAACGCCCCGAACAGCGCGCGGTGGATCATGGCGGGCACATGGTCGGCGTTGTCCTCGCCGGTGTAGCCGATCCCGAACCGTGCAGGCATCTGGAAGTCCAGCTGGATCGTCCCCATCTGCCACGACCGGCCGATCGCATCCGTCATGTGCAGGTCGATCTTTGGGCCGTAGAACGCGCCGTCGCCCTCGTTCAGCTCGTATGCCACGCCCGCCCGCTCGAGAGCGCGCTGGAGGGCGCCCTCCGCGGCATCCCACATCGCGTCGCCGCCGATCCGCTTGTCCGGGCGGGTCGACAGCTCGATGCGCAGGTCGAGGTCGAAGATGTCGTAGATCTCCTGCGCAAGCTCGAGGCAGCCGATCACCTCGTCCTCGATCTGCTCGTCGGTGCAGAAGATGTGCGCGTCATCCTGCGTGATGTGGCGGACGCGCATCAGCCCGTGCAGCGTGCCGGACGGCTCATGGCGGTGGACGAGGCCCTGCTCGGCGAGCCGGAGCGGGAGGTCGCGGTAGCTGCGATGGCGGTCGCCGAAGATGTTGACGTGCCCCGGGCAGTTCATCGGCTTGATGCCGAAGTCCCCGGCCTCCACCTCGGTGAAGTACATGTTCTCGCGGTATGCCTCCCAGTGGCCGGAGACCTTCCACACGTCGACGTTGTAGAGGATCGGCGTGCGCACCTCCTGGTAGCCGCGCTCGCGGTTCAGCGTCCGCCACAGGTCGGACAGCTCGTTCCATATCACCATCCCGCGGGGGTGCCAGAACGGGGAGCCGGGCGAGACGTCCGAGAAGTGGAACAGATCCAGCTCGCGGCCCAGCCGGCGGTGGTCGCGCAGGCGCGCCTGCTCCAGCCGCTCCACGTAGGCGTCGAGATCCCTCTGCGAGAAGAACGCGGTGCCGTAGATGCGGGTCAGCATGGTGTTGTCCGAGTTGCCCCGCCAGTACGCGCCGGCGGTCGAGAGCAGCTTGAACGCCTTGATCGGCCTGGTGCTCTGAAGGTGCGGCCCCCGGCAGAGGTCCTCGAATCCGTCCTGCGTGTAGAGGCTGATCTCGCCGTCGGGCAGGTCGCCGGCCAGCTCCAGCTTGTACGGCTGCCCCTCGGCCGCAAAGCGCGAGAGGATCTCGCCCTTGTCGACCCCGTCCGTGCGCACGAAGGGGTGGTCGGCAGCGAGGATCCGGCGCATCTCCTCCTCGATCCGGCCGAGGTCGTCGGACGAGATCGGCTGCGGGAACTCGAAGTCGTAGTAGAACCCGTCGGCGATCGCCGGCCCGATGGCGACCTTGGTGCCGGGCCAGAGGTGCAGCACGGCCTCGGCCATCACGTGCGCGGTGGAGTGGCGGAGCACGGCGAGCGCCTCGGGATCGCGGTCGGTGAGGATGCGAACCTGCTCGCCGTCGGCCACCGGCAGCCGAACGTCGCGCACCTCGTCTCCCACGCCCACGGCTACCGCGGCCTGGGCCAGCCGGGGGCCGATCGCGGCCGCCGCGTCCAGGCCGGTCGCGCCGTCCGCCAGCTCGAGTGCGGTTCCGTCCGGCAGGGTGACATGCATGCGGAGCAGCATATCGACCACCCGTTGGTACGCTGACCGCATGGCGGAGCTCACCGTCCTGCTCGCGCTGGCCCTGGCAGCCGCGCTCGCGGTGCTCGCTGTCCGCGAGCGCGAGCGACGGCGGGCGCTGGCCGCAGTCGGCGCCGGCGGCGACCTCGACCGAGCGGTTCGGACGCTCCTCGACGACCGCGCCGATCGCGCGTCGCTGGACGCCGCGCTGGCTCTGCGCGACGCGCTGATCGACGCGTCGCCGACGCCGGTGATGCTGTTCGATCGGGGCGCGCGGCTGGTGCGCGCCAACGCCGCAGCCCGGGAGGCCATCACCGACCTCGAGGTGGGCGCGACGGCGGCGGTGCAGGCGATCGCGACGGCGGTGCACGACGCGCTTGCCGGGCGTCCCCCGCGTCCGTTCGACGTGACCGTCTACGAGCCCGAGCGGCGGCGCTTCCACGCCCACCTGCGCCCCTACGCCGACCGGGAGGCGCGGTCATGCGTCGTCGTGCTGGCGGACGAGAGCGCCGAGGCCGACTATCGCGATGCGCGACGCCTCTTCTCGGCCGGCGTGTCGCACGAGCTGCGCACGCCGCTGGCGCGCATGCTGGCGCTGATCGACACGCTCGCACTGCCGCTCACCGACCCCGAGCGTGAGGAGACGATGGATCAGATGCGCGACGAGATCGACGCGATGCGCGAGCTGATCGAGGACATGATGCTGCTGGCGCGGCTGGACGCCGAAGGGGTGGCCGGGGGCGAGCGCTGCGACGTGGAGGAGGCGGTGACGGCCTGCCTGGAGCGCCACCGCGAGGTGGCCGCCGACGCCGGGATGACGCTCGAGGGCCACGCTCCCGGCGCCCTGGCCGCCGGAGTGCCGCGGCGGCTCGTCGACGTGGTGCTGGACAACCTGGTCGGCAACGCACTCCGCCATGCCGGGGAGGGCGCGTCCGTGGAGGTGCGGGCCGGCGAGGCGGACGGCGCGGTCGAGCTGGTGGTGGCGGACACGGGCGCCGGCATCCCGGCCGAGCACGTCTCGCGCGTGTTCGAGCGCTTCCACCGCGTGGAGGGATCACGGACCGGCCCCGGCACCGGCCTCGGGCTCGCGATCGTCAAGCACATCGCCGAGGCGCACGGCGGGCGAGCCCTCATGGAGAGCGTCGAGGGCGAGGGCACCACCGTCCGCGTGCTGCTGCCCGCGCCCGCGCCGCCGCACCAGCTGCCCGCGACGGGTGCGGGCGGGCTCACGTCGGTCTAGGCGATCGTCTCCATGCCACCGCCCGGCTGCGCTGCCGGCATGCCCTTGGGCACGGCATCGAAGCGGTAGCCGACGCCGTAGTGCGTCTGGATGTACGTGTAGGCACCGGCGCGGCGGTCGATCTTGTCCCGGAGCTTGCGCACGCACACGTCGACTGTGCGGTCGCGGTGGCGGTGCGGGATGCCCCACACCCGCTGCTGGAGCTGGTCGCGCGTGAGGGCCCGGCCGCGCTCGCCCGCGAGGACGTAGAGCAGCCGGAACTCCGTTGGCGTGAGGCCGACGTCCTCATCCTCGAGCAGCGCGGCATGCAGGTTCGGGTCGATCCGCAGGTCGCCGGCCGCGATCGTCTCGGCGCCGGCCGCCGCGGGGCCCATGCCGGCGCGTCGCAGGACGGCCTCCACGCGGGCGACCAGCTCCCGCATGCCGAACGGCTTGGCCAGGTAGTCGTCCCCGCCGATCCCGAGCGCATGCACCTTGTCGTGCTCCGACCCGCGCGCGCTGACGATCACGATCGGCGTCTCGATGCCCTCGGCGCGAAGCGTCTCGGTGATCCGCCAGCCGTCCATGCCGGGCAGCATCAGGTCGAGGACGGCCACGTCCGGGCGCTCGAAGCGGAGCTTGGCGATCGCGCGCTCTCCGTCCTCCGCGATCTCGACGTCCATGCCGGCACGTCGGAGGTGCGCCGCCATGGCGTTGGCGATGACGCGATCGTCCTCCGCGATCAGCACTCGGGGCATCGTGGTGATCGTAGACCGTGCGGCCGGAGTGGCCGCGCCGCTCCCGGACCAGAGATTCGCCGCTCCGGCGTGCCTTTCGTCCACCAGCCGAACGGACCTTCGAGTCGCCTCTACTGTCCCTCCGTCTGGGTTCAACCTACTCGGCTGCCCTGAGCGGCGCAGGGAGGAAGCTAGTGACCCGGGCTTCCGTCTGCAACCGGCATGTTCGCAAATAGCGCGAAAAACGAGGAGGCCGTTGTCACGGCCGCCATCGCCCGAGGACGTCGCGGTCGCGCGCGTAGGTCAGGAGCTCCATCGCCCGGTCGCGCGGCAGCCAGCGCAGCTCGTCGACCTCGTCGCCGGCCTCGAACACCCCCGCGATCGCGTGCATGACGTAGTAGCGGACGGTCTTCGGCAGCGTGCGCCCCCCGCGCACGACCTCGTACTCGACGGTTCCGAGGTCGCCGGCGATCGCGCCGCGAAAGCCCGTCTCCTCGAGCACCTCGCGACGGGCCGCATCGGGGTCGGACTCACCCGGCTCATGCTTGCCCTTCGGCAGCGTCCAGTCGTCGTACTTCGGCCGGTGCACGACGGCGACCAGGCCGTCTCGCACCAGGACTGCGCCGGCGGCGCGGACGATGTCATCGCGGGGCTGCACGATGCACGGGAGAGGAAAAGGGTTCGCCGCCCCGGCTGACCTTTCGTCCCCCGGCCGAACGAACCTTCGGGTCTCCCCTACGACTCGTCCGCCCGGATTCGTCCTACTCGGCTGCCCTCGGCGGCGCAGACACACACTACGCCCCGGACGGGCGGATTGCAAGGGCGCCGGCTCAGCGCTGCCGTCCCCGGCGCAGCCCGAACAGCCAGAACAGCAGACCGACCAGACCGACCAGGCCCAGCACCATCCCCGAGAAGGCCCAGAGCAGACCGCGGTCGCCGCGCACGACGGCACCGACGGCGAGCATGGCGATGGCCAGCACGCCGAGTGCCTGCGTGACCACGAACGGCCCGGGCAGGCCGGCCGGCGTGATCGCCGGCGGCCGCACGACCCGCGACGGGTCGGCGTCGTCCTTCGCCCGGCTCCGCCGCGCCAGGACGATCACCCCGCCGAAGACCGCGACGAAGTAGATCACCTGCGACCAGAAGTCGCCGACCCAGTCGACCAGGTAGGTGAAGAGCACGATCAGCGCGACGGCCGCGCCGGTGCCCACGACCGCAACCCCGATCGCCGTCTGCCAGTCGTAGACCTCGGGCCTGCGGTCGCGGTCGGTGGTCATGCGGCCAAGCCTACCGGAGCCGACCGCCGGCCGGCACCGCTCGGCCCCAGAGGCGTCAGCGCGTCCAGTCGAGCTCCCTGACGCCGGCCGCTGCAACCAGCCCGCGCGCGCCGGTGCGCGTGTCCACCACGACGACGTGGCGCCCGAGCGCGGCGGCCGCATACCGGCCGTCCGGGGACCACGCGAAGGCGCGGGCGACTCGCGGCAGGCCGGGTGCGGGCGGCCGGTGCAGCGGCATCAGCACGACGCCGCCGCGCACGGCGTCGCGATACCAGAAGCTGCTGCCGTCGGGCGCCGCGCCCAGCTCCGACACGCCGCGCTGCAGCCGGATGATCTCCCGTTGGCCGCGCACGCGGTCGACGATCAGGACGGCCGAGCGGCCGGCCCCCGCCGCCACGGTCGTGTGGCCGATATGCACGCCCGCGATCAGCCCGCCCGGAATCGCGGTCAGTGCGGTGATCCGGTACCCCCTCGCGGGACTGCCGACCGACCGCGCCAGCGCTCCCGCCAGGTGCAGGGCGATCCCGTTCTCGAACACCGACGTTCCGTCGCTCGTGAGCAGGGTCGAGGACTCGGTGAACGCGGGGCTGCACCGGTCGGAAACGGGAGTCGCCCGGGTCCACGGCGCCGTCAGCACCGCCGTCTCCGGCGTCCTCGGCGTGTGCACGACGCACACCGCGGCGAGCAGCGAGTCCGGCGACCAGCCGACCGGCCCGATCACGAGGTCTGCCGGGAGCCCGGTCACGGCCGTGGCCCGCAGGGTGTGCCCGTCCACCACCTCGAGCTTCCCCGGCGGTGGCATCGTCGGGCCCTCCCCGGGCGCGGCCATCACGCTGCCGCCGTCCGGCGCCGGCCATGCGCGGCAGAAGCGCCCGGCCGCCCGGTCGACCGCCTGTGCCGCCATGCGCAGCCGGTACAGCCGGCAATCCCCCGTCACCCACCACAGCACGCCGCCCGCCCGCCGCAGCATGTCGGTGCTCCGCACAGGCGGCGGATGGCGCTCGGCCACGCGTGGCGCGCCCACCCGACCGGGCGAGGACACCGCGAGCAGCACCGCGAACGCGAGGGCGACGGTCGTCACCGATACCAGGGCCCGTGCCGCGCCCACCACTCAGCTCACGCCCAGGTACGCCTTTCGCACCTCGTCGTTGGTCGCCAGCGCCTCGGCGCGGTCGGTGAGCGTCACCAGGCCGGTCTCGAGCACGTACCCGCGATGGGCGATCCCCAGCGCGATCAGCGCATTCTGCTCGACCAGGAGGATCGTCGTGCCCTGGCTGTTGATCTCCTGGATGATCTCGAAGATCTTGTCGACGAGGATCGGCGCAAGGCCCATCGACGGCTCGTCCAGCAGCAGCAGCCTCGGCCGCGACATCAGCGCGCGGCCGATGGCGCACATCTGCTGCTCGCCGCCGGACAGCGTCCCGGCCTGCTGGTTTCTCCGCTCGCCCAGCCGCGGGAACAGCGAGTACACGTACTCGACGTCCTTTTCGATCTCCTCCCTGTCGTCGCGGTTGAACGCGCCCATGTCGAGGTTCTCCCGCACGCTCATCCGCGGGAACAGCCGCCGCCCCTCGGGCGACTGGGCGATCCCCATCTTCACGATCTCGTGCGGCCGCTGGGACTGGATCTCCTTGCCGTCGAACCGGATCGTCCCGTACTTCGGCCGCGTGACGCCCTGGATCGACCGCAGCGTCGTCGACTTGCCCGCACCGTTCGCGCCGATCAGGGTGACGATCTCGCCCTCGTTGACGCTCAGCGAGACGCCCTTCACCGCCTCGATGCGGCCGTAGAACGTCCGGACGCCGTCCAGCTCGAGCAGCGGCCGCTGCGTGGTCGCGGCGGGATCGGCCGCGGGCGCCGCCGCCGCGTCACTCACCGCTGCGCCACCCCGTGACCGGCCGTGCCGGCCGCTCCGCTGCCCAGGTACGCCTCGATCACCCGGTCGTTGACCTGGATCTCGGCGGGCGACCCCTCGGCGATCTTCTCCCCATGGTCGAGCACCGTGATGCGTTCCGAGACGCCCATGACCACCTTCATGTCGTGCTCGATCAGGAGGATCGCCAGGCCGCGCTCGTCGCGCAGGCGCGACACGAAGGACGTGAAGTCGGCGGACTCCTGGGGGTTCATTCCGGCCGTCGGCTCGTCGAGCAGCAGCAGCTTCGGCTCCGTCGCCAGGGCCCGCGCCACCTCCAGCCGCCGCTGGTCGCCATAGGCGAGGTTCATCGAGTACTCATCGTCCACCCGATCGGACAGCCCGCAGTAGCGGAGCAGCTCCCTCGCCTTCACCAGCGCCTCGCGCTCCTCGCGCTTCACACCGGGCGTGTGCAGGATGCTGCGGATGATGCCGCCGCGCAGCCGGGAGTGCATGCCGACGAGCACGTTCTCGACCGACGTCATGGTCTGGAACAGGCGGATGTTCTGGAAGGTGCGGCCCACGCCGAGCTTGGTGATCCTGTGAGGCGGCAGCCCGCCCACCTCGCGGCCGTCGAACAGGATCTCGCCGGACGTGGGCTTGTACGCGCCGGTCAGCATGTTGAAGAACGTCGTCTTGCCGGCGCCGTTCGGGCCGATCAGGCTGACGATGCCCCGCTCGGGCACCATGAAGTCGATGTCGCTGCAGGCCACCAGGCCGCCGAACTCCTTGCGCGCGGCGTGCGTCTCGAGCAGCGGCCGGCCGGCCGCGCTCATGCCGCCACCCCGGCCGTCTCGGCCTCCTCGCGCACGACGTCGAACTCCGCTTTGCGCCGCGCGCTCGGGATCAACCCCTGTGGCCGGAACAGCATCATCAGCACGATCAGCAGTCCGAACAGGCCGGCCTCGTACTTCGTGATCTCGATGTTCGTGCCGAAGTTGACGTTGATCTCGTTGCCGATCGCGCCGAGGCCCTGTTGGTTGAGGTATGCCAGCACCGCCGCACCCACGCAGACGCCCCAGACGTTGCCCATGCCTCCGAGGATGACCATGGCGAGCACGAGCGTGGAGATGTAGAGCTTGAAGTTGTCGGGGATGGCACCGCCCTGATACGTGCCGTAGAAGCACCCGGCGGCGCCGCCGAAGAAGGCACCCAGTGCGTACGCCCACGTCTTCACCTGCATCAGCGGCACGCCCATGGCCGCCGCGGCGATCTCGTCTTCGCGGATCGCGACCCACGCCCGCCCGAGCCGCGAGTCGCGCAGCCGGATCGAGCAGAACACCGTGATAGCAACCAGCAGCAGCCCGACCCGGTAGTACCAGACGTCGAGGTTGGGGGTCATCAGAAAGTTGTCCGGCAGGAACGGCAGCACCCCGTGCGCATACTTGAAGCCCATCGGGTCGATCGGCGTGATCCCCGCGACGCCGTTGGTGAGGTTGAAGTTCGTGCCGAAGATCTGGTCGCCGTTGCGCACGACCTGGGGGATGATCTCGCCGAAGCCGAGGGTCACCAGCGCGAGGTAGTCGCCGCGCAGGCGCAGGGTCGGCAGCCCGATCATCACGCCGAGTGCCGCCGCGAAGAACGCGGCGGCGACCAGCAGGATCCAGATCGAGACGTGGATGCCGATCGCGTTGCCCTGCACGCCGACGGCGCCGAACACGATGTTGTGGTTGGCGAACTGGTCGGACGCGAACCAGCCGGCGACGTAGCTGCCCGCGGCATAGAAGGCCACGTAGCCGAGGTCGAGCAGGCCCGCGTAGCCGACCACCATGTTGAGCCCGACGGCCATGCAGACGAACACCGTCATCACGACGGCGGTGCTGAGCGTGGGAATCAGCTGGCTGGTGCCGAGGTCGGTGTAGTACTCGGGATAGAGCACCACCAGCGGCACGACGATGGCCGGGATGATCCAGCGCCTCAGCCAGGCGGGGAGCGGGAGCCGGTCGATCATGCCCTGTCGGCCTCCGGCTGGCCGAGAATCCCCTGCGGCCGGAACACGAGGATCAGGATCAGGATCGAGAAGACGATCGACGTCGTCCACTGCGCCCCCGGGGCGTGCCACGAGAGCCCCTCGTTGAACGCCTGGATGAGGCCGATGATCATGGCGCCGAGCGCCGCACCGGTCAGGTTGCCGATTCCGCCCAGCACCGCGGCCGTGAACGCGAGCAGCCCCAGCTGCCCGAGGTCGAACCGCGTCGTGGTGATGTCCAGCACATAGAGGGTGCCGGCCGCACCGGCCAGCGCGCCGGCGACCGCGAAGGTGAAGGAGATCGTTCGGTCGACGTCGACGCCCATCATGCGGGCGGCGTCCATGTCCTGCGCCACCGCTCGCATCGCCCGGCCCTGCCGGGTGCGCCGGACGACGTAGGTGAGCGCGAGCAGGAGCGGGATGGTCGCAAGGATCACGACCAGCGACTTGGCCGGCCAGTTGAGGAACAGGACGTTGGTCGGCAGGATCGTCCCCACGCCGGTGTAGTTGGGCCCGTAGAAGAACTGCGCCGCGTTGCTGAGCACGTACGACAGGCCGAGCGTCGTGATCAGGGGGGCCAGCCGCGGAGCGTCGCGCAGGCGTCGCAGCGCGACCCGCTCGATCGTCGGGTTCAGCACCCCGCAGAAGATCATCGCGCAGGCCATGGCGGCGAGCACGCCGAGGAATGTGACCACCCCCGGCTGGCTGCCGTCGAGGCCCATGTGCGTCCCGGCGACGGTGACGGTGATCATCGTGCCCCACATGAACACGTCGCCGTGGGCGAAGTTGATCAGCTCGATGATCCCGTAGACGAGCGTGTAGCCGAGGGCGATCAGGGCGTACAGCGACCCGTTCGTCATCCCGATCAGTGCGACCGTGCCGAACTGGCCGGGCGCCTTCACGAGGTTGACGGCCAGCCAGAAGAGCAGCAGCAGGAGCAGCGCCACCGTGAGCACACGGTTGACCGCTCCGGTGACACGGGGGAGCACCGCCAGGACGGGCCGTCGCGCTGCGTGCGTCTCGGTTGCCATGGCGGCGCTCCCCCGTTGCCGGTCAGCCGGTGGTGATCTTCGCGACCAGTGCCGGGTCCGGGTTCACCACGTCGTAGGTGGCGAACTCGCCGTTCTTCCCGACACCCACGGTGAACTGCTGCTGGCCCACGATGTCGCCCTTCGGGCCGATCGTGAAGTCACCGAGGATGCCGTTCGTGATCTTCATCCCGAAGACGTTCTTGGCGACCGACGCGCGCGTGCCGTCGGACTCCTCGATCGCCTTCAGCAGCACCTCAGCCGTCTGCGCCGCATACGCCGTGTACGGCTGAACCACCGACACGCCGTACTTCTGCTGGAACTTCTCGATGAACGTCTTGCCCGCGCCGGTCAGCTGGTCGGCCGGGACGCCGGCGTTGGTCACGTACATGCCCTCGCCCGCGGCGCCGGCCGAGCCCTGACCGGTCAGCGTCGAGCTCAGGAAGAACCCGTCCGGGGCGATCAGCTTGACGCCGCTGTTGGGCCCGAGCACGGCGACCTTGTCCTTGATCAGCTGGCCGCCGTTCGAGCAGATCAGGCCGCCCAGGAAGATCACGTCCGGGTTCGTGGCCTTGATCTTGGTCATCAGCGCCTGGTAGTTCGCCTCCTTGGGATCCCACGAGTCGCGGCCGGCCACGGTGATGCCCAGCTGCTTGGCGGCCTTCTCGAAGAAGTCCGCGACGCCGACGCCGTAGGACTCCTTGTCGTCGAGCACGTACGCGGTCTTTGCACCGAGCTTCTGCGCCAGCACCGCATCCACCGCGCCCTGCGAGTTGTCCACCGCGACTACGCGCGCGTACGTTCGGGTGCCGGTCGGGTAGTACTTGTCCGGTTCGCCCGGCTCACCGCTCGGCTGCGTGAGGCCGAGGTTCGTGTTCGCGGCGCTGATCTCGATCAGGCCGACGCGGTTGAGGATCGGCACCTCGAGCTTCGCGCACGGCGAGTTCAGGGTGCCGAGCACGCCGATCACGCTTGGATCGCGGCTGTAGGCCTGCGCGTTCGAGCTGCAGGTGGCCGGGTCGTACGCTCCGGCCTGGGCGGTCGAGTCGTCGCAGTCCTGGTACTGCACGGTGTACTTGCCGGCCTTGTAGTTGTGCTGCTCGAGCACCATGTTGATGGCGTTCGCCATCTGGTCGGTCTGGATCTTGTTGGAGCCCTGCCGCGGCAGGTCGGACACGATCGTGAACTGGCCCTTGCCCACGGCCGCGTGACAGGTGGAGATGTTGACCGGCTGGCCGGCGTTTCCCCCGCCTCCGCCGGAACTACTGCTCCCGCTGCCGCACCCGGCGGCGATTGCAAGAGCGAGGCATGCAACGATCGGTATGGCTCGCATCCCAAGCCTCCCCATCACACGTCCCTCCAATGTGGTCGTTGGTGATGCGGCGGGGATCTCCGACTCGCTCGCCGCGTTGGCGACTGTGGTATTTACCATCCCCGAAGAGCGAGGGCAATAGCTTGACGGAAATATCGGACGGCACGTGCCCGGCGCCGTCCCGGCCCCAGCGGCCCTCCCGCCGCCGCCGGTGGCGGTTTCGGGCGGATCAGAGCAGCTCGGCCAGCGGCAGGGCGCGGCGTGCGCGCGGGGGGACGAGGAAGCTCTGCCGGTGGGTCGTGGTCAGCACCGAGTTGAACCCCTGGCCGGGATCGCGGGGCGAGAGCGGTGTCCGGGTGCCGTCGGGCAGCACCCCGTCCATCGCCAGGCGGTTTCGATGGAAGTCGTCGCTGGTCGGGTTGAACACGACGAAGTGCAGCCCCGCGCGCACGCCCGCCTGCATGCCGTCGCGGCCGGGCTGGTCGCTCCACGCAAACGGGTTGTCGAGCGTGTTGAAGTCGGCTCGCTGCGGCACCGCCGTCCCCTTGGCGTAGCGCGTGCCGTCCGGCCCAACGGCGTCGTGCTGGAGGCGGGAGGTCGTCTGGATGGCCGGGCTGTGCCCGATCCGGGCCGTCCGATGAGCGTCGCGCAGGATGCCTGCGACGGTGGCCGCCTCGCGCGGTCCCTCCGGGACGGTGAGCGTGCCGGCCGGGACCCGGCGCGCTGATCCGAACACCGTCGCGGCGCGCTGCCCGTGGTCAAACGTCAGAAACCAGCTCTCGAGATCCTCGAAGATGTGGGAGACGTGCATGACCGTCCCCCGACGGAAGTAGCCGCCCGGCCCGCCGTCGGAGTATCCGAGCGTCTCGATGTTGGCAATCGTCCCCGGCCCCAGCGCCGCGCGCTGGGTCGACGTGAAACCGAGGAAGAGCTCGGCGTGCTCGGGCACCAGCTCTGCACCCGGGACTCCGGCGGCCACGGCGATCCTGCGCGGCAGCGAGGGCGCACCGTCGAACCCGCCGCCCACGAACCCCCGACGGATGGTGGTCGGCCGCCAGACGTCGAGGTCGTCGACCAGCCGGCGGTGCGCCGAGCGGATGTGGTCCGGCACGTCGCTGCGCAGGAGCAGCGCGGCGTCGTGCGTTTCGAGGACGACATCCTCGGGGTCGCTGGGAAAGCGAATGGCGTCGAGCAGCACGGGCACCGGGTGCCCCGCTGCGGCCGCGGCGCGGCGGTCGAGCGGCATGTGCGTCCTGCTCGGTCCGGGCACGTGCGCCCGGAAGTACGGCAGGCCCCATCCGACGGTCACGCCCAGCCCGGCCGGCGTCGGCTCGTAGTCCGCCTCCACCGACTGCAGCGCCAGCTCGAGCGCGCGCTGGGCCTCCCGCATTGCGGCGGCGCCGCTCACCGCCAGCCGCAGGGTGACGACCTCGTGGTGCAGGGGCGGCACGACGACGTCCACCTGGTTGTCGACCACCACGCGCAGGCCCTGGAGGAGGTGCTGCTCCGGGGCGCGCGGGCCGGCTGCGGGCCGCGCGGGAGCACGGCCGACGCGCTCGGCCAGCTCGTACACGCCGGCGGCCGCAAGCGTCGTCGCGCCGGCCCCCGCCAGCAGCTGCCTCCGGGTCAGAGCCATGTCAGCCCGCCGCGTCGACCAGCGCCAGGTTCTGGAGCATGCGGTGCAGGTCGCCCTTGACCACCGACACGCCGAGCGGCGCCGCGACGTGCTGGCTGATCGTGTACAGGGTGCCGCCGTGCCGCCAGGCGTAGAGCAGGTGCCACTGATCCGCGCCCTGGTTGACGGTGTAGAGCGTCGCGTGGATCGCGCCCACCCGAATCGTCCCATGGGGGTCCGCGAAGCACGGCACGCGGTGCCGCGCCGAGGCGGACGTTCCCGATCCGCTGATCACGCACGTCGGGATGGTCGTGCGGCCCGGGTACCCCCGCAGGATCACGTGCACCTCGCCCGTCTGCGCCTCCGCCCAAATCCAGCTGACCAGATAGCTGCCGTCGCGCGAGAACGACACGGTGGCGTTCTCGGCGCCGGGCACCGCGTGGCGGTCGATGCGTGGACGCAGCGGGCTCGGCAGCCACGCCGGGCAGTACACGGGCACGCCGGCGCGCCGGGACAAGTCGGTCCATCCGGATCGCAGCGCCGCCGGGCAGCTGGTCACCGCCGCGGCGGCATCGGCCGCGTCGGCACCGCTTCCGCCGCAGCCCGCCGAGCCGATGGCAAGGACGACGGTCAGCAGCCCGGGCACGAGCAGGCTGGTGAGGCGGGCGCGCATGGTCGGACGAATGCTACCGCTCGAGCTCAGGGCGCATTCACGAGGCGTCGAGCGGCAGGTGCGCCGCGGCGCGGTCGATCAGAAGCGGATCGTGCGTGGCGCAGACGACCGCCGCCCCGCGGGCAGCGGCCGCGCCCGCCAGAAGGGCCGCGACCGCCTCGGCGTTGGCCTGGTCGAGGCGCGACGTCGGCTCGTCCACGAGCACCAGGTCGGCGCCGGCGGCCATCGCCCGCGCTATCGCCACCCGTTGCCGCTCGCCCGCCGACAGCCGGGCCGCGCGCTGGTCGAGCCGGCTCTCGAGCCCGATGTCCCGCAGCGCCGCGCGGGCTCGTTCGCCGGCGGCGTCCCCGCCGACGCCGCGGAGCGTGAGCGTGAACGCGACGTTCTCGGCAGCGCTCAGGAAGCCGATCAGGCCGGGCTCCTGGCCGACGTACGCGACGGCGGTGCGCCGGAGGCGTGCCAGCCCGGCACGGTCGAGCGTCGAAAGGGCCTGCTCCATCACGCGCACGTCCCCGCCGTCGGGCCGCTCCAGCCCGGCGAGCATCGCAAGCAGCGTGCTCTTGCCCGAGCCGGACCGGCCCGTCACCGCGGTCAGCACGCCGCGCCGAAACTCGGCTGCAAACCCGGCAAAGAGCCGCCGGGAGCCGTACGCCTTCGCCAGGTCCTCGACCACCGCCACCGGCTCGCCGGTTCCTGGGGCCGCCGGCTCGAGGCGCGGGGCGGCCGCGGCGGCCTCGCCCGCCGGCACGAGCAGGATGCCGTCGGGGTGCTCGGCGGCGCGCACGTGCGCCGCGATGCGGAAACGCTCGCGCAGCTCCTCGGGCAGGTGCACCCAGCCGCCGTGGCCGACGACCAGCGCCGGCGCGTCGCCGCGCCACTCCTCGCTCAGCCTGCCGTCGCGGATGCGCACCGTGCGGTCGGCGATCGAGGTCGCGCCGTGGTCGTGGCTGACCACCACAGCGGTCGTGCCCTCCGCCACGGCCAGCTCGCGTATCAGCCCGTAGACGATGTCGCCGTTCCGGCGGTCGAGCTCGCCCGACGGCTCGTCCGCCAGCAGCACTCGCGGCCGGTGCGCGAGCGCGGCGCAGACCGCGATCCGCTGCTGCTCCCCGCCCGAGAGCTGCGCCGGCAGCGCGCCGGCGGCGTCCGCCAGCCCGACGGCCTCGAGCAGCTCGTCCGCGCGGCGCCGGCGCTCGGAGCGGCCGACTCCGCGCAGCGCGAGCTGCTGGCCGATGATGTCGGCACAGCGCATGTCCGGCGGAAGCGCCCGGGAGTAGTGCTGGTCGATCATGCCGAGCAGCTCGGCGCGATAGTCGGCGGCGGCCCGGCCGCGCAGGGTGCCGAGATCGTGTCCGGCGACGTTCGCAGTCCCGGCCGAGATCGGCTCGAGCGCAGCCAGGATCCGCAGCAGCGTGCTCTTGCCCGCACCGCTCGGGCCGAGCACCACCACCACCTCGCCGTCGGCGACGCTCAGCGTGAGCCCCTGCAGGGCCGCCGCGTCGCCCTCGGCCGTGCGGTGGATCCGGAAGACGTCCCGGACGTCGATCGCGGCGGTCACGGCATGTCACCCCCGGGGCGCGCGGGCAGGGGAGCCGAGAACGCGGCGTGGGTGGCGAGCGTGACCGAGGCTGCGGCGATCAGGAGGAACGCCGCGAGGCCGCCCGCCACCACCGGCCACGCCATGTGGCGCTGAAGCGGCGGAACCGGCACTCCAGCGGTGGCGGTGACCTGCACCAGGGCGACCGTCGCGGCGGACAGTGCAAGACCGATCACCAGCGCTGCGGCGAGTCCGACTGCGGCGACGATGACCGCACGTATGCGCAGCTGGCGCCGCAGCACCGCGGGCGGCACCCCCTGCGCCTCGAGGTCGAACAGCGCCGTCCGGTCGTCGCGGACCGCGCTTGCGACGGCCAGCACCAGGCCGCCCACCGAGAGCGCGAGCGCGAGCACCGCGGCGGCCTGCAGCACGAGCCGGATGCCCTTCGAGAGCGGATCGGCCTGCAGCGACCGAAGCGTGGCCGCATGCGACGTGCGGGCCAGGCTCGTGAAGGGCGGCTGCGTGACCGCCGCGTCGAGGGCCGGAACGTCCTGCGCGCGATCCGCCCGCAGCCAGATCTCGTCCGGCATGGCGGAACCGGGATCGTCGGCGTTGACCGCGGTCGCGAGGCGCGACTCCTCCATGACGGCGAACGTCCCGTCGACGGTCGGAAACCGCGCGCCGACGGCGACGATCTGGGCGGGAACCGTGACCCCCGCGAAGCGCAGCTCGATCAGCCCACCCTGGGCGGCACGCGCGATGTCCGCGCTGACGGCGACCGGCACAGGCGTCCCGTCCGTCGCCTCGCGCGGCCGGAGCAGGGGCCGTGTTGCGCCGGTGAGTGCCACGCGCACACGCACGGCGCCCTGGGACGGTTCCGGCATGAGCCCACCCCGGCCGACCCACCCGCTCCAGTCGGTGACCACGCTGGTCCCAGCCCGAAGGGAGCCGAGTGTCACGGTGCCCCGCAGGCCCGACGCCGCGCCCCCTTCCCCCTGCTGGTGGATCGCGATCTTCGAGTCCGCCGCGGTGCGGTCGATCTGGACCGCCACCAGCCTCCCGCCCGCGAGCCGCGGCGGCACGGTCGCGGTCAGCACGCGCCGGCCCGGCGGCGCTGTGCCCAGCCGCACCACGGCGATGTCCCCGCCCGCGGCCTGCACCACGAGTGCCATCGAGACGTGCGCCCCGTCGACGGTCACCGGCAGCGTCAGCGGCCCGCCCGCAAGCGCAGGTCCGGCGAGCGACGCCCCTCCGCCGGCTCCCAGCCTCCGCGCGAGCGCCACCGGGTCGGCCGGGAGGCCGTCGCCGCGCCAGCGAAGGCCCGTGATGGCGGACGCCGGCAGTCCCAGCGCCGTCAGGTCGACGGGATGCGCGCCCGAGGCCGCGGCGGTGGCACTGAGCCGCAGCACCGGCATGGCGGTGGTGCCTCCGGCGAGCGACCGGTAGCGGGCCAGCGGCGCAGCGTCGAGCGGCCGCACGAGCTGCGCGCCCTCCCGCAGCGTCTCGTCCGCGGGCACCGCGAACGCGGCCTGGTCGGCCTGGCCCGCGGCCAGGGTCTCGCGGTAGGTCGACGCGAAGAATCCGAGGCCGAGCGCGACCGCCAGGAACGCAGCCGCCACCGCAGCGGGGAGCGGCTCGCGCGCGACCGACACGACGGCGATCCGCGCCGCCGCCGGAGCCTCGCGGAGGCGGCGCTCGAGCAGGCGCATCAGCGGCGGCAAGAGCCGCGCGACGGCGACGCCGCAGACGACCGCCACGAGCAGCGGCAGCAGCGGCAGCAGCGGGTCGGTGCCGTCGCTCCCGGCGTTCGCGGCACCGCGGGCGCCGGCCAGCGCGAGCGCCGCCAGCGAGGCGACGGCGGCCACGTCCGCCAGCCGGCCGCCGACCCGCCCGTCGCCGA
This sequence comes from Gaiellales bacterium, assembly GCA_036403155.1. Taxonomy (GTDB): domain Bacteria; phylum Actinomycetota; class Thermoleophilia; order Gaiellales; family JAICJC01; genus JAICYJ01. The sequence goes on from DASWRM010000076.1 coordinate 190,553, forward strand.
GCAGCAGCACGCCGACGACCACGGCCGTCGCCACGACAAGCGCGGCGATTCCGAGCGCGAGCCCGCCCGGCGCGAGCAGCGAGTGCGCGAGCACCGCGCCGGCTGGCAGCCCCGCAGACCGGGCGACCAGGGCGCCTGCGGCCACGGCCGCCGCGGCGCCCGCCGCGACGCCGAGCAGGGCCATCCACCCACCCTCTGCGAGAGCGAACATCACGATCTGGCGGCGCCGTGCCCCCCGCCGCTCGAGGCGCCGCCGCTCGGCGAGCGCGTCGGGGCGCAGAGCGTTTGCGGCGAGCACGACGAACGCCAGCAGCAGGGCCGCGATCTCGCCGCCGACGAGCGTCAGCCGTGTCGATGCCGTATCGCTGCGGGAGGTCGCGTCCAGCACCGCCTGGTCGGGCGCGGAGATGCTCCAGAGGCTGTCGCCGGGGCCGATCGTCGAAAGCGCGCGGGCCTCCCGTCCCAGCAGGCCGCCGACGTCCCAGCTGTGCAGCGACCGGGGGTCGATCGGACGCGACCAGGCGTACGTGCGGTAGAGCCCCGCGAGGGCCGGCATCTCGGAGACGGCGCGCACGTCGCCCGCGACGAACGTCGCCGGGGGCCGGCGGTGGCCGGCGCTCGCCCCCAGGTCGGTCACCGACCCGAACGGCAGCGCCGATGCCAGCCGGCCTTCGCCGACGGGCACCAGCCGGGCGCCCCCGGTGCTCGCGACGGGCAGGCGCTCGCCCGCCACCTGCACGACCTCACAGCGCACGGGCGTGCAGCTCCGTGGCAGCCGGCCGGCGGTCAGGCGCACGTACCGGCCGACGTCGTCGAGCCCAGCGACCAGCGCGATCCGGCCCTCCTCGAACCGGGTCTCGCGGTAGAGCACCGTCGCGACGGCCGGGCCGCCGGCGAGCGTCGCAAGCGCCCGGCGCGCCGGGCGGTCGATCGCGCGGTAGGGCCGCGACGGCGGGCCGCTCCATACCACACGAAGCGCGCGCTCGGCGGCCGGGACCCGGGCGAGCGCCCGCTGCACACTCAGCTCGGACGACACCCGCCCTCCCGCATACGTTGCGCCCAGCATCGCGGTCGCCGCCGCGATCCCGAGCGCGGCCAGCAGGCCGCGCAACGGCCGCCGCCGGATGCGAGCGATCGCCACCGCAAGCGGCGCGTACAGCGCTGTGACTGCGGCGGGCATGGCCGGTGATCGTAGACTCCCGGCCGGACCGTCCGCAGCTCGTGACGGATCCCTGCGGTAGTCTCGCGCACCCCATGGCAGACCACCCGCTGCACGTCTTCTGGCATGACGACGCCCTGCGCCACGACACCGGGTCGGGCGCGTTCGACGGCGTCCCCTCGCCGCTGATCGAGGTGCCGGAGCTGCATCCCGAGAACGACGTGCGGGTGCGCAACATCCGGTCGATGCTGCGTGACGGCCCGCTGGCGAGGCACGTGCGCTGGCGTGACGGCCGCCCTGCGGCCGTGGAGGAGCTGCAGGCGCTGCACGACCCAAACTACGTGGAGCAGGTGCGACGCTTCTGCAGCAGCGGCGGCGGCGTGCTGTCGTGGGCGACCGTGGTGTCCGAGGGCACCTGGGACGCGGCCCTCGCGTCGGCTGGGACGGCGATCGCCGCGGTGGACGCGGTGCTGGACGGCGAGTGTGCCGCCTCCTATGCCCTCGTGCGCCCGCCCGGCCACCACGCGCAGCCGGCCATGACGGACGGCTACTGCCTCTTCTCGAACACCGCGCTCGCCGCCGAGGCGGCCAGGCGCCGGGGCGTCGAGCGCGTCGCGATCATCGACTGGGACGTGCACCACGGCAACGGCACGCAGGAATGCTTCTACGATCGTCCCGATGTGCTGACGATCTCGCTGCACATGCCGCACGGCTCGTGGGGTCCCACACATCCGCAGACGGGATCGCCGAGCGAGACGGGCGCGGGGGACGGCGAGGGCTTCAACGTCAACGTCGAGCTCGGGTGCGGCAGCGGCGATACGGCCTACGAGCGGGCGATGCGCCGGGTCGTGATGCCGGTCGTCGACGAGTACGCGCCCGACCTGATCATCGTCGCCGCCGGCCAGGACGCCAGCCAGTTCGATCCGAACGGGCGCCAGTGCGTTGGCATGCGCGGCTTCCGGACGCTCGGGGCGCTGGCCGCGGAGCTGGCCGCACGCCACGGCGGCGGCCGCCTCGCCGTCATCCAGGAGGGCGGCTACGGGCGGACGTATTCCGCCTTCTGCGCGCACGCCACACTGGAGGGCGTGCTGGGCCTCGACACCCTGCTCGACGACCCGCTCGCCTTCATGCCGGACGAGCACGACCGCGGCGACGCCGGCATCGATGCGGCACTGGACTTGCTGCGCCCGTTCTGGCGGCTATGAGCGGGGCCGTGCGCCTGCGACCCATCCAGGGGAGCGACGCGGCGATGCTGCAGACGTTCTTCACCGAGCGCTGGGGTGGCCCGGTCGCGGCCGGCGGCGGCCGGCTCCACAGGCTCGACCGCCTTCCGGGCCTGATCGCGGAGGGCCCCGACGGCGCGATTGCCGGCGTCGTCACGTGGCAGATCGACGACCTCGACTGCGAGGTGGTGAGCATCGATGCCGTCGACGAGGGTCGCGGCACCGGCACCGCGCTGCTCGAGGGCGCGTGTGCCGCGGCGGCGGCAGCGGGCTGCCGGCGCGTCCACCTGATGACCACCAACGACAACCTGCGCGCGCTGTGGTTCTACCAGCGGCGGGGATTCGTGCTGTGCGAGCTGCGCCCGAACGCCGTCGCCGGCGCTCGGCTGCTGAAGCCGGGGATCCCGGCGGTCGGCGACCACGGCATCCCGATCCGGGACGAGATCGTCCTGGAACGGCCGCTATCGTGAGCGGGAAATGCGCCGTCGAACCCTCCGTGCCAGCCAGTGTGCCCGTGCCCTGTGGCTGCTCGGCCTGCGCCCGCCCGTCGACGAAGACGAGCTCGCGCGCGCGTGGAAGCAGCGCGTCGCCCGCACCCATCCCGACCTGCACGCTGCGTCCGACCAGCGCAGCGAGGCGGCGACGGTGCTCACCCGTGCGCTGAACGACGCGCGCGACGTCGTGCAGGCGTGGATCGCGAGCGGCCGCGACTGGCCTGAGCCGTCGATCGGCGGGCGCACGGCCCCGGCCAGGCGCCGCCCGGCGCCGGAGCCGGCGTCCGCAGCCGTCTGCCGGCGGACCGGGCTTCGCGCCGGCGATCGCGTCCGCGTGTGGCCGTACGACGGCGAACTGGTGGCCGTCCGCGGCACCGAGCTGGAGGCGGGCGCCGGCGTGATCTGGGTGCTGCTGGCGGACGGCGGCGCGGCGCAAGCCGACCGCGTCCGGCTGGCCGCCTACGGGTGCCCGGTATGCGGCGCGTGCGACGGGCCGGTCGACGCGAACCTCGTCACCCGCCCGTGCAGCGACTGCCTGCGCGACCTGCGCCTGCTCGAGCAGCGAGCGTCCGAGGCCGCACGCATCCGGGCGGCGATCGAGGCACGCTCGGAAGCAGGTCGTGCCATGGCGGGGTCGCTGGACAGCGAATGGCTCTCCCAGCGGGCCGCCGAGCGCGGGCGCTGGGCACGGCGGCTGAAGACCGCTGGGCCGGACGACCTCCGGGCCGCGCTGCTCGGCGCCTTCACGCGGGCGTTCGAGCGCTGGGCGGCGTGATCGCGAACCGGTCTTCGCGCCCGAGCAGCGCCTGGTCGACGGACAGCCGCCGGGCCGGACGCCACGCCAGCAGATAGAACGGGATCCCGAGGGCGAGGTCGCGCAGGATGGTCGTGGCGCCGACCGTCGTCTGCACGGTCGTCCCGAAGCACCCGCAGTCGATCGCGAGCCCGCGCGCCCACGCCTGCGCCTCGGCGGCGATGAAGATCGCCATCAACACGCACGAGACGACGGCGACGGGGCGCACCAGTGCGCCCGCCAGGAGGTACAGCCCGAGCACGACCTCGACCAGCGGGAGCGCGTAGCTGAACGCGCTCTCCAAACCCGAGGGCAGCACCTGGTAGGCGTGCACCTGCAGCTGGAAGCCGTCCAGATCGGTCAGCTTCGTGACGCCCGCGAAGATCCAGACCGCCGAACCGGCGAGCCGCACCGCCAGTCCGGCCCACGGGAGCAGCCGGCTCCTATCCACCGGCCGCCGCCCGCCTCAGCTCCTGCTCGATCGCCGCGGTGGGCTCCTCGGCGTTCGCCGCCCAGGCCACCCGGCCCGACGGCGAGATCACGTAGAACGTCGGGAAGTTCACGACCTTGTAGGCCGCTGTCACCGGTCCGGCCGGCCCCGGGGAGTGCCACGACCCCGGCCGGCCGCGTACGTCGATCAGGGCCGGATACGTCAGTCCGAAGTAGCGGTGGAACGCGTAGATGCTCGGAGCGCCCTCGCCGTCGGCGTTCACCGAGGCGAAGGCATAGCGGGAGTGGTCGAGGCTGCGGTACAGGCGCTCGAGGTGCGGCGCCTCGGCCTGACAGTGCGGGCACGAGGTGGCGAAGAACTCGAGCAGGAGTGCCTTGCCGGCGAAGTCGTGGAGCGAGACCGTCGCACCGAGCGGCGTCTTCAGAGCGAAGCCCGGCGCCGGCGTGCCAGGCGCCAGAAGCGCGGAGTTGGTGGCCGGCACGGCGGCCGACGCGGGATCGTCCTCGATCTTCCCGATGCCGGGGATCGGCTCGGGATGGAAGCCGATCGCAGCGGCGGCGCGCTGGAGCGGCTTGGGTGCCGCAAGGTCGGCGGCCGAGGGCGTGGCCGGCCCGGGCGCCGAGGTGCCCCCGCGGCCGGCGATGAGCACCGCGGTCAACGCCGCGACGGCGACCACGACGACTGACGTCGCGATCCAGATCAGCCGCTGCTGCCTTCGTCGATCAAGGGTGTGCGCGTCGCGCACGGGATCCGCCGTGTCCAACCACTCCTCCTCGCTGGTGCCCTTCCATGGTACTGACGAGGCGCCGGCACGCCAGGGGGTGTCACATCACGGCGCCTTCCAGCCCGGCACCCATCGCGCCGTCGGCGTACCGAAGCGCGTCGACGTAGATGCCGCCCATCACCATTGCCACGACGCGCGGAACCTCGTCGAACCGGGCGGTCTCGTACGAGGTGACCAGCCGCAGCAGCTCGTGCAGCGGACCGCCGTCACCGAGCAGCGCGGCCTTGACCTCGACCGTCAGCGGCAGCTCGGCCAGCGCGGACTCGAGGTCGACGCCGAGCAGCACGCCGAGGTTCGAGAACAGCCCGACCGTGAACGCCGCCTCGGGGGACTCGATGCCGAGCGTGCGGGCCAGCAGCTGCGCCATGCGCGCACGCACCAGCGAGCTGCGCAGCAGCTCCGCAGGCCCCTCCCGCCCCGCGGCGACGGCCAGCAGCGAGGCCCATACCCGCACGTTCTGCAGACCCAGGAGGACGACCGCGTCCCGGACCGAATCGACGTGCCGCGGAAGGCTGAAGTGCGCCGAGTTGACGAAGCGGAGCAGGCGGTAGGACATCCCGGCATCCGCACGGATCACGTCGTCCAGCGTCTCCAGGTCGCACGCGGGATCCTGAAGCGCCGCGACCAGCCGGATCCGCGAGGTTCGGTGCTCGCCCGCCTGTCCGCCTGCGAACGGCCGGGGCCGGCCCAGGAAGCTGCCGGCGAAGAGGACGAAGCCGGCGCGAGAGAGGCGCTCGACCTGGACGTGCTCCGTGACGCTGCGGGCGAGCAGTTGCGGGCCGGGCGCCGAGCCGGCGAGCGCCCCCGCGGCGCCCACCGCATCGCCCGCTGCATCGAACGCCGCGATGTACGCCAGCGCGAAGGCGCGGGTGGTGGTGGGCTGCTCCACGAGCAAGCGGTAGCCGTCCGCGGCCAGCGCCCCGAGCTGACCGGCGATGGCGGCGTCCGAGGCCAGCTCGTCATCCACCGCGAAGACCACCTTGCCGGCCGGGAGCAGACGGGTGAATCCCCGTTCGACGAACCGGCGGCTGACGGGCACCACCGCCGGACGGGTGCCGACCAGCGCAGGCAGCCCCACGTCGGCGACGGCCGAGATCACCAGGCCAGCGAGGCGTTCGTCGCCGATGGGCCCGGCGGGTGCCGCCGTGAGCAGCTCGTACGCGGCCACGGTCAGGTCGCGGGTGAAGATCGGACGCCGGGCCACCAGAGGGCGCTCGACGTCGCTCGCCGGCCGCCGCGCCGGAGCACGTTCATGCGCGGCGGCGAGCGGCCCGGGGGAATCGGGAAGCATGGCACGGTGCTCGACCGGTGCGGTCGAGAATTGAGCGGCCGGGCTACGCGATCAGGCGCTCGCGGATCGCGAGCGCGACCGCCTGCGTTCGCGTGTCGGCCTCGAGCTTGCGCATCGCGTTTCGCACGTGTGTTCGCACGGTCTCCGGCGACAGGAACAGCCGCGCGGCGATCTCCTTGTTGGCAACGCCGTCCGCCAGCATCGAGAGGATCTCCCGCTCCCGGTTGGAGAGCCCGGCAAGCTGGCCGACGCCGGGGCCGCGCAGCAGGTCGCCGCTCAGCGAGGGATCGACGTAGGCGCCACCCTGCCCGACGATGCGGACCGCGCGGACGACCTCGTCGGGCGTTGCGTCCTTGACGAGGAAACCACTACATGCTCCTTTGCAGGTATTTTGGCTGAGTGACCGGTCGTAGGACCACACCGGGACCACACCAGGACGACCATCACGCGTCGCCCTCGCCGAGCAGGACATGCGCGTAGGTGTCCAGAGTGATGCTCGATCGGCTGTGCCCGACGTGCGCCGCGATCTCGGTGATCGGCACGCCGCGCTTCACCTGGAGGCTGATCCAGCGATGCCGCAAATCGTGCGGGTGGTAGTGCGCGGTGCCGGCGGCTTGGCAGGCGCGGCGCATCGCCGAGCCGACCGCCTTACGCGTCAGGCCCTGGAAGACCCGTCGCTCCGGTGTCCGATCATCCGGCGGCGTCCACGCCTGCAAATCCATCATCAGCGAGTCGTTCAGCGGAACCCACCGCTTCGCCGCCGCCGTCTTGCCACGCCGCACACGGAGGCGGCATCCGGCGAAGTCGACGTCCTGCCACTCGAGGTCGCACGCCTCCCCCACTCGCATCCCCGTCTCGGCGAGCAACCGGAAGAGCAGCCGGTGCCGGTCAGACGCGGCGGCGAGGATCAGGTCGACCTCTGCGCGGCTCGGCGGGTTCGGGATGTCCTGCTCGAGCTTCGGCAAGCGGAGTCGCCGATCGCGGGCCGGGTTGTCGGCGACAACGCCGGCATAGTCGAGCAGGAGCCGCAGAGTGCAGAGGTAGCGGCGCACGCTGCTTGGCGCAGCGTCCATCTCGTTTACCCACCGCTGCACCTCGTGGAACGTCACGCGGCTCGGATCGAGCGCGCCGAACGCCGGCAGGATCCGCTTCATGTGGCTCGGCATCTTCGCCGCCTCGCCGTCGCCGTTGCGCGACGCGATGAACTCCTCCGCCCAACCGGCCAGCGTGCGGACTACGACCGGCTCGCGCATCGCGTCGAGCAGGAGCCGCGGGTTCCGACCAGCGGCGATCTCACCGCCGACCAGATCGCGCCTCGCCTTCGCCTCGCGGAGCGTGCGGAACGATCCGCCGTGCTCGACCCGGTAGGCCCGGCCGCCGAGCCGGTACCGGACGACGTAGCGCGGCCCGGATGCCGTCTGGCGCGTCGTAATCGTCAGGCTAGGCATCGCTGCCGCCCAGGTAAGGTGATCGGTGCATGAGGCTGACTCCTCGTGCCGGGCCCGGGCAGGTCACACTGCGCCGGGCCGCTCTGCATGGTCGCGGCCATCATACCGGCACCTCGTCCTTCGCGAACGTCCGCGCCTCAATCAGCCGCGCTACATCGGAGCGCTTCACGAACGCCTTCCGCAGGCCGGCGAACTGGACGACCGGCAACTCGCGCATGATCGCCTCTGCCGCGGCGCGGCTCACGCCGAGCTCCTGGCGGAGCGCCTTCACGTCGAGCAGTTCGGGAAGCTGACCGCTCATTCCGGCCACCTCACGTCGTCCGGGTGCAACTCGTCCGGCCCTGGGACGAGTGCGCGACCGTGACTCGTCCCGCCTCCACCCCCTACGGGGGTGTGGAGGTCGGGGGACGAGTCGGTCACAGGCCGTCCATGAGGCACTCGTCCCGACTCGTCCCGAGTGCGGACGAGTCGCTTCCAACAGATCGCCTTACTGCTACGCCCCGGCGGCCCTGTAGCCGTTTCAGCGTCGCCGGATCGCGTCAGCGCGGTGAGAAGTTGCTGCGCCTGGTCGCGCCGGACGCCGGCCGCCTTCGCGATCTCCGGCGCCGTCTGCCATTCGCCAGTCAGCGCGTCGAGCAGCGCCTCACGCGGCGTTCCCGCCTCCTCGATCGTGAACGCGTACCGCTCATCTTCGAGGTGCAGCCGGTAGCTGACCGGCGGCTGCTCGACGTCGCTGCGCAACTTCTCATGCTTGAGAGTCACCCGGCCGTCCTCGTCGCGGATCAGGTGCAGGCGGCTATCTACGCCCGCGTTCAGGTCGCTCGAGCCGCTGTATCCGCCAGCGCGGCGGTCGTGGTGCAGGACGAGCACCGCGGCGCCAGTCTGGTATGCGACACGGCGCAGCATCGCGTAGAACCGGCGCACCGCGATCGCCTCGTTCTCCTCCCCCGGCCACAATGCACGCTGCGAGTCCAGCACGATCAGGTCGGCGCGCTGGGCGTCGGCCAGACCGGTAAGCAGCAGCTCCGTCTGCGCGTGGTCGGTGAAGATCGCGTCGTCGGCGACGAAGTACCGGACGCGCTCAGTGACCGATTGGTACTCGAGCCGGTCGAGCCGGCGGTGGATCTCACCGAGCGGGTTCTCGCCGTCGATCACCACGACACGGCCGATGAACGTCTCGCGGCCGAGGAAGTCGTGCCCGCCCGTGATCGCCCGTGCGAGCGCGGCGGCGAGGATCGACTTCCCAGCGCCGCCATCGCCATGCAGCTGGGCAACGGTCCCCATCTCGAGGTAACCGTTCCAGAGCCAGTCGATCGCCGGCGCCGGCTTCTCGAGCAATACGGCCAAGTCGAGCGCCGTGATCGCGACGCCAGCGGCGGCCGTGGCCTGAGCGGATCGTCGGCGGGCGAGGTCGAGCCGCTGACGTGTCATTGCCGGGGACGTGCTCATGCCGCCCACCGCCCCAGCCAGACGCTCCGGATGCGGGCGATTTCCGCGAGAGTCGAGTACTGCTCTACCGAGTCGAGTTCATCGAGCGCCCGCAGCCAGACTCGGTTCAGCGGCGAGGGCTCAGGCGGAGGTTCGCCCGGTGAAGGATCGTCCGGCGAGCGGCCAGACGAGGCTGATCGGGCGCGGCGAGTAGACCGCCCCTCGCGGCTTCGCGGCGTCGACTTCATCCGCGCCGCGATGCGAACGGGACGCTGGCGGATCTGCGATCGGCGGACTGCCGCGGCACTGCGATAGCCACGCGGAACGTTCGGGATCTCGCCGGGCTGCCAGTCGGCATTCGCCGCCTCGACGTCGCGTCCGAAGTTCTGCGACTCATCGTCGTCGGCGAGTTCGCCGTGGCCGAGGAGGTGCAGTTCCGCCATCATCTCCGCGAAGGAGACTACGGTCGGCTCTTGGTCGGCTGGTGAGGCCGGCATGTCGTGTTCCTTTCCCTTGTGGTAGGCGTCACGACAGCGTACCAACCCGATCGGCGGACAAAGAAACGGCGACCTCCGAAGAGATCGCCGTTCCACCTACCGAAAGGTGTCGGGCACCACCCCGACCGACCCACGACACCAACAGCCTACCAAGGCGCCCCGATGTCGTTCACCCGGTCCGCTCACCACCGCGGAACCGGGCAACGACCGTTTCAAGCCGCGGACCCATCTCCGGGTCAATCACGCCCGACCACACGCGCGCCTCGCACCCGTCGAACTCGGGCCGGATCTCGCCGGCCTCGGTGCTCCACCGCTTCCCCTTTGCAAGCGCATCCTCGAGATCATTGGTCGGCCCGTACCGACTCGGGAGGTTGCTGCCCGCGTTGAACGGATCCTCGTGCGTAACGATGTACGTCGGAGCGCCCTTGAATACCTGAGCCTGCAGTTCCGCGCCGCGGGCCGCGGCCACCATCTCCGACCACTCGTCCTGATGCTTCAGACAGAGCTGTACAGTGGCGACGTGCGGAGGCTTGCCGACCACGTAGGCAGCACTTTCGTCCTCGACGTTCTCGGTGCAGTCTCCCCACGCGCACTTCGCCACAAGCGCGACTTTACAACGTCGCGAACACAGCGCGTGAACGATGCCATCGCGTTCTGACCGTAGACGCGGGCAAAATCGAGGCATAGGCTGCCCGACCAATGGCAAGGATCGACGCCGAACAAGACGGTCGTG